>JAKSAU010000963.1 GCA_022361535.1 Desulfobacterales bacterium | reverse complement strand
TTCGCACTGTCCGCCAGGGCGATTTCATCGGGTTCGAACACGCCTTCGAGTAACAGGATGGGATTGTCGATACCGGACTCGCGGAGTTCCATGGCCTCTTCGCTACAGGCGACGGCGAAGGCGTCTGCCCGGTCCGATAGCGCGCGAGCCAGCGGCACGGCGCCATGACCGTAGGCATTGGCCTTGACGACCGCCAGGGCGCGGCTGCCGGGTGCCAGCGATTTGGCATACCGGTAGTTGGCGACAAAGGCCCGGGTATCGATGATGGCGTAGGTCGGTCTGCTCATGCAGCTTGCTGCTGGCGGCGATGGTCAGGGCAGTGTCTTGCAGCCGCCGACGGAAGTCCAGCGGGGTGCGGTCGATGTCTGCAATAGCCCGCGCCGCCGAGAACGAGGTGCCCTTGGTAAAACGATTTCAATCCTCCGATCGTTCCATCGTCTAAGGTGCAAGGGTTTTGTGTTCCTCTCCGCCCAGACTTTCGAGGTCTTCGAGCACGCAATAGATTGCCGGTACCAGAAACAGCGCGATCATCGTCGCCGCCATCAGGCCGAAGGCGAGGCTGGCCGCCAGCGGGATCAGGAACTGGGCCTGCAGGCTTTTTTCCAGAAGCAGCGGCGTGAGACCGGCGACCGTGGTGATCGAGGTCAGCACGATCGGGCGGAAGCGGGCGAGCGCGGCTTCTCGCGCGGCATGGAGCACGGCGGTTCCCGCGGCGCGGCGCTCGCGGATGAAGACCACCAGCAGGATCGAGTCGTTGACCACGACACCGAACAACGACGCCATACCGACGATGCTCGGCAGGGTCAGATCCAGCCCGAGGGCCATATGGCCGAACACCACGCCGATCAATGCGGTGGGGATCACCGACATCACGGTGATGGGGACCAGGTAGCTACGGAACTGCAAGGCCAACAACATATAGACCCCGATCATGCCAAGTAGCACGTTGCGCACGATCGAGGCGCCGGTTTTCGCGCTGCGATCGCTCTCGCCCTGGATGTCGACCGTGACGCCCGGGTAGGTCTCGATCAGATGAGGAAAAATATCTTGCTGAGCGAGGCCGAGCAGTTCCTGGGCGTTTGCCCGCGTGCGATCCACGTCTCCCTGTACCGTAACCGCGCGATGACCGTCGATGCGGTTGATCCGCGCCCAGCCGCGGCTTTCGACAATGTCGGCAACTATCGGCAGTGGAATCAACTGCTGATTGGGCCCGACGATGGACAGTTGTTCCAGATCGTCGGCATCGACCCGGTCTGCGGCGGCCATGCGCACATCGACTTCATAGGTCTGCGCGCCGAGCGGAAACTCGTCGGTCTTGAAGCCTAGAAATGCCGAGCGTACCTGATTGGCGATCGAATCGGCATCCAGGCCGAGGACGCCGGCACTGTCTTTCAGTCGAAGTTGGTATTCGCGCTTGCCCGGCCTTAGGTCGTCGCTGAGATCGGTTACGCCGTCGAAGCCGGCAAACCAGTTCTGTAAAGTCTGCGCCGCGGCCTTCACCTGGTTCAGGTCGTCGCCGATCAGACGGACGTCGATCGCACGCCCCCCCGGGCCGATGGTCGGCTCGGCGAACTTCAGCGCGATCACATCGGTCATGCGTCCGGACTGTTCACGCCAGCGGTTGCGGAACTCTTCCAAGGAGGTATTTCGAACTTCTGCATTGAGCAGATCGACGACGACCCGCGCAACATGTGGTCCGGTCTCGTAGGCGTCCGGGTTTTCGTTGAAGATAACCGTGATGTTGCGTACCAGGTCCCGACCATCGGGCTGGTATGCGCTGAACTCACGGTTCAACGTGAGCGCACTATCTTGCAGATGTTCGACGATGGTCTCGGTACGCGCCAACGGTGTGCCCTGCGGTAACAGCACGCGCGCCTCGACCACGTCGCCCTCGATATCGGGAAAACCGGTGAACTTGATTTTGCCGCCGATCGGCATCGCGATGGCCAGCAAGAGCAGCATGATCACCAGGCCGATGGTGAAGTAGCGCTGGTGCAGCGCGGCACTGAGTACCGGGGCGAAGTATTGATCACGGAACCGGGCAAAACCTCGTTCGAACTTTTGATGAATACGACTACGGGGTTGCTCGGCAGCGTGTTCCAACGAATGACCGAGATGGCTGGGCAGGATCAGAAACGCCTCGACCAGGCTGACCGTGATGACCAGGATCAACACGATGGGCATGACCCGCAGTATTTGCCCGAGTTCGCCGGTGA
>JAKSAU010000303.1 GCA_022361535.1 Desulfobacterales bacterium | reverse complement strand
TCAAAATGGCGCCCACGGCGGCTGCATCAGCAGCAGCCGAACCGGAAATGCCTGCAAAAAACATGGCTGATACAATGGTTACCGCTGCAAGCCCGCCGGGAAGCCAGCCGACAAGTGCATTGGCAAAATCAATTATTCTGCGGCTGATACCGCCGGCCTCCATAATCGTGCCGGTAAACATAAAAAGGGGTACCGCCATGAGATGGAAAGAATCGGTTCCCCCGAACATGCGCTGCACCACCATCATGAGGTTGAAATCGCCTTGTATCAGAACAGCGGCAACAGAGGCGACGCCGATGGCGATGGCAATAGGGGTATTGATGGCAAATAGAACAAGAAGTGATATAATCAGAATCTCAGTGGTCATCCGAATCTCCCCTCAATTCCTCCAACAAAAAGGTTGTGGCATGAAACAATAAAACAGCACCACTGATGGGGATAACAACCAGGACGACCCATTTGGGCAACTGTAATGCCGGAGAAATCTGCAGACGCACAAAATAGGCGAATTGACTTCCGGAGAAGATCATGACAACGAAAAGCCCCATCGATAACAGGTGGATCATTATTGATGAGATTTTTTTAAATAAAGGAGACATTCTTGTATAAAGGAAATCAACACCGGGATTGACTTTGCGATAATATGCACAGGATGCGCCCAGAAAAGTCAGCCATACCAGAAGAAACCGGGCCAGCTCTTCGGACCAGAATAAAGATTGATTCAGTACATATCTGCAAAATACCTGTACGGCAACCAGCAGGGTCATTGCAAACCCCAGACTGAACAAAAGGTATTCTATCCACTGGTTGAGAAGAAAACCTGCTCTTTTAATCATACGCGTCTCAACTATAAAGATGTGCGCTCGACAACCTGCATGGGAATGAAAGTTGGCAACCGGAATAGATTATCGGTTCTTATTTGGCGGCTTCCATTATCCTCAACAACATGTCTTTTACTTCAGGAGCCTTGTATAGATCCATATCCTTTAAATCGGCGACCTTGGCGCGGAAGGCGGCGACATCCGGATTTTCAACCACCAGCATGCCCTTCTTCTTCAACAGCTCCAAGCGATCGGCATTTTTGGCCCGGTTCTCTTTGCGCTGGAATACCGCGGCATCATACATGGCTTTCTGGATCATATCCTGGTTGTTTTGATTAAGGGTTTTCCACCATTTTAGAGAGGCGACGTCTATATGATATGAATAAACATGACGGGTGAGGGACAAATATTTCTGGATTTCATAAAATTTATAAACTTCCATAACCCACAGCGGATTTTCCTGGCCATCAATGACACCTTGCTCAAGTTCCGTGTAAATCGGCCAGGGCATGGGTGTCGGGTTGGCCCCAAGTGCACTCCATATTGCTTTGTGAATGTTGGAAGCCATTACCCTGACCTTGAGCCCTTTGATATCATCGGGGTCTTTAACAGGACGTTTGCTGTTGGTAAGATTTCGAAAACCGTTTTCGGAAAAACTTAAACCTTTGAAACCTGAGCTTTCAAGATTTTTAAGGATCTGTGCGCCCAGAGGCCCGTCAAGAATCTTGTCCGCCTGGTCATTGTCCTTGAAAAGGAATGGATAGTTGATGACTCTGGTGATTGGAGAAAAAGTATCAAATGGCCCTCCGGTCACAATGGCCATCTGGATCATGTTCATCTGAACTTGTTGAAGAATTTCAGTTTCATTCCCAAGGGATGCAGAGTGATAGATCTTAACCTGGAATTCGCCGTTTGATCGTTTTTCAAGGAGTTCCTTGAATTTTTCAGCCGCAATATTCTGGGCACTGCCGGGTTTGGTGACCACACCCAGTTTTATTTTGGTAGCAGCAAAGGTATTACCGGGCAAGAAAAACAGAGTGGCAGCTAAGAAAATCATTAAAAATCGTTGCATGGTATTTCCTCCTTGAAATTAGGGTGATTGCTGCTTAGGATTCGGAGAAACCGGTCCGTTAACCGCGATTCTGGTTTTACTCTATTTTTTTGGCAGTCTTTGCTGCTTTCGGGTTAAGTCATATCAAGAACCATGCCGACAAAGTGAATGATGATATATTCCGATAGTACAGGTGATTGTCGTTTCTAAAAGGAGTGGGTGATCGAGAATCCGATTATAACAAATGCTATGGCTTTTTTTTGATAATCATAACGCATTCATGCATTTAAAAGGATTTGTCATCGCTATAACATTTGTTAAGATTATAACAATTGTTATAGGGTGGTTTCGTGAAGATCAGACTTAATTATTGCCCCTTTCCATATTTTTAATTCGCCGGCTTAAAGCAGGCTGGCTGATTCCAAGGAATCTCGATGCAATGGACTGATTGTTATCAGCGCGTTTCATTGCTTCCTGGACCAGTTGGTGAGTTGCCTGTTTCAACGTTGGCAGCGTATCGACCTCGTTAAACAAATTCTTATGGCTTTTCTTTAGAATTTCATCCCTAAACAGATTCGGGTTGTCCTTGAATATCCATTTTTTGAAGGATTCAAGTGAGAGCATACCGGACGAATGACCACTTACGGCATCGAAAATCATTGATTCCAATTCCCTAATGTTGCCCGGAAACACGTAAGTCTGAAGCAGCGATATAAGTTCTTCAGGGTATGAACATTTTCTTTTGTTCAATCTGCCGCATCCTTTTTTGATGAAATGATCGACAAGCAGAGGTAAATCTTCCAAGCGCTTTCTCAAGGGCGGCAGATCAATCTGGTGGATCTTGAGTCGATAGTAAAGATCTCTTCTGAATTTTTCCGCTTTGATTAATGTGTCCAAATTTTGGTTTGAAGCTGCAAGAATGCGTACATTTGATTTTAAGGGCAAATCGGAGCCCAATGAAAAATACTCTTTTTCCTGTACAAGGCGCAATAATTTGACCTGGGATCGCATGCTCATTTCACTGATTTCATCCAGAAACAATGTGCCCTTGGAGGCTTTTTTGACAAGCCCGTCCCGATTCTTGTCAGCGCCTGTAAAGGCACCTCTTTTGTGGCCGAACAGGGTGTCTGAAATGGATTGGTCATCGACACCGGCAATATTCACCCCCAGAAAAGGTCCTTTCAGGCCGCTCACTTTATGGATGGCCTGAGCGACCAGCTCTTTTCCGACACCGGTCTCTCCGGTGATGAGCACAGATTCCGATGAAGGGGCAATCGCTTCAATATACTTGAAGATCGCCAGCATTGCCTTGCTGCGGGTAACAATAGATTCAAATGCGCCGGGGTGTTCCAGGGAACCTGACAGAATCTGTTTTTTCAAAGCCATGTTTTCCCTGTGGACGCTTCTTTTCTCAACAGCTCTTTTGACGCAGGTGATCAACCGCATCTTTTCAACCGGTTTGACAAGATAGTCAAATGCCCCGGCCTTCATGCAATTAACCGCCATTTCAATTTCATCCAGAGCGGTTACCACGATTACCGGGATGTGCGGGAATTTTTCACAAATTAACGGCAGGATCTCCCATCCCTTCATAAACGGCATAAGAAGATCTAAAAGAATCACCTCTATAGCGTTGTTTTCTTCAAGCAGGGTCAAAATTTTCCGGCTGTCCGTACAGGGAAGAATATTCAAAAATCCTTCGGAGTTCAGCATTAATTCAAACCCCTCCAGGACCTCCACTTCATCTTCGGCAATTAAAATAGTCCGACCGGCATTGAAATCATTGTCCGACATGTTCACCTCTCAACAAGAATGCAACCGGTATAAAAATATGGCGGCGCTTTAAAAATATCATTTATGCGATATCTATTTTATT
>JAKSAU010001238.1 GCA_022361535.1 Desulfobacterales bacterium | reverse complement strand
TCCTGGTACCGTTCTTACAGAAGAACCGTCCGGGTTAGTCAAAACGCGTTCAGGGGCAACCGCACTGGTTGGGTCTATTCGTGTCCATCCTTTGGTCTCGTCAAAGTATTCAACCCATGCATGGGCATATGACTGCCGGACTATAAGATAATTGCCAAAAGGATTAAGCTCACCGCCTAAATATCCGCCTATCACCCTGGCAGGAATTCCTGCTCCGTTAAGAAGAAATGCAAAGGCAGATGCAAAATGTTCGCAATAGCCTTGCCGGGTGTCAAACAAAAAACGGTCAATGGGGTCCGGACCAGCCAAAGGGGGCGGCGTAAGGGAATAAGTAAACCTGTTCTGTCTGAAATAATCCAGGGCATTTTGCACTTTTTCTGTTGTTGTTCCGGTATATTCGTTTAATCTCAAAGCCAGCTTTCTACTGTTTGGATTCCGTTCTCCATTTCCAGTCATGATTTTGTTCTGTATGGCTTTAGGGCCTTTAGCGTCAAAGGATTGGAGCCGGTCAGGAAAAAGTTGAGACATAACCTTGTACCGGGTTTTTTTATTAATTTTTTTTCTGGATTTAAGGGTTTCGTCCCTTCTTTGCACCGCCCACGCAGGACCTTTTACAGGACGGTCCAAAGCCATGAGCCAATGAGAGTTGTGGGGGGCCAACAGAATCGTTTGAAGGATCAGTGAATCGTTTTCTGTTGATGGTGATTGTCTCAACGGTGCTACTGTTTTTGCAATAGGTTTCCAGGCCCTGCCGTCAAATTCCTCAAAGGCAATGCCCCGCCAGTAAAGCTGGTCCGGGTTAGGGCGTTTACCGTCAAACTCCACCCAGAATGCCGGAGTCTGGTCTTTGGCCAATGCTGTTACATTACCTGGTGCTAAGGTGTCTGAAAAACCGGTACGGGCAGAGCTAGGGTCCTGGAGTCCGAATAAGCTGTCAGGCAACCTTGGAAACACAAGGAAAAGTATCATCATCAAAGGGATAGCCTGGGCCAGTATGGTACCTGACAGACGCCTGCATTGGGCTAAAGAAGAGCCTGGCATATTTATCCTGACCAGTGCCGTGGTGGTTACAAATACCGAAAAGAGCATATAAAGGACAATAACCAAAGCTTCGGACCGGAATAATGAGGTAATGATAATAAAATAGGTGAGCAGCAGGGTTATCATCTTGTGCCGGTGGGTGGGCATTTCAAATGGTTTTATTGCTGCCATCAGGGCCATAAGGCCGACAAACGCGTCTCCTCCAATGCGAAAGCGGTAAGTAGCAATTAATCCGAATAATGCGACACATGTTAGAAAATACCTAAAGGGTACCGAAGGAAGCGGCCAGCCGGTTTTAAGGCGTGCCAGCATATAGGCCCACATAACAAAACACCAAAAGGTTATCCACAGCGGCATCCCAGGTACATGTGGGGCAATGGCCACCACCAGGGCGATGATAATAGGTATAACCTCTTTTTTTTCCTTTTCCAAAGATAAGGCATCTATCGGCAGGGGGGCAGCATTGAAATAGCTGGCTTTCATGTCAGAGCCTCTTCAATGCCGTATAGGGCAAGGGCTTTCATGCACCGCCTGTAATGGGCCTCGCCGCTATCAGGACTAAGATATAATGTGCTTCCCAGCCGTATGCCATATCTGATGTTTTCTTGTTTGCTGTCAAGGATGGACCTGCAGATCAAGGATAGTTTTCGTTCAAGATCCCCGGCTTTGATAAGATTCATGTCCAGTACAATTTCACCACCTGCATCGGCAGTAAAATTTTTGATGAACAGGCCAAGGCCCCTTGAAAATGTCTTCCACGAAATCCTTCCCATAGGGCTGCCCGGTACATAGGAGACTAACCCCTGGAAATCATCCGGTCCTGTTTTATCGCCGCTTTCTTCTTCTCCTTCTTTGTCACCTTCAAAAGACAAGGAAAAACGGCCGGAAATAGGAGCCGGATAAACAAGTCCTTTTTCACTCACCGGAATTCGGGCTTTAAGGCTGAAAAGGCCAAAAGGGTATACGGAAGTTAAAATCAGGTCATTGGGAACAAGAACCCCTCTTTTTTCTGCTTTTATTTTCAGGTCAACCCTGCGGGTATTTTCTTTTAAGGAAAAAGCCATGCCCTCCAAATTCTCAAACCCTAAAAAAAGTGCCTGGCCTTGAGAAATTTGATCATCACGGGGTTTGCCTTTAACCTGAAACGAAAAAACGGCGAACTGCCCTGCAAATACAGGGTGTACATGTGCAAGCCTGATCTCAAGCCCCACCAGGTTCCGGTAAGAGTGGAACAGGGAAATCAGTGCCATAGTCCCTAAAAGAAAGACAAGCATGAAGCCCGCATTATTGTTGTAATTGATGGAGCCAAGTAGCATAGATACAAGGATAATTAAAAAAAGCAGGCCGTGCTGGGTGGGGCGAAGGGAAACTTGGGACCTGTTCAACTGCATCAGACCGGTATCCGCACCTGCTTAAATAATTCCATCAGCCCTTCTCCGGGCATGTATTCTAAATCATGGCTGAGACGCAACCGGTGCCCGGCAACCCATGGCAGGATTTCCTGGAGATCTTCGGGTATCGTGTGGTCTCTTCCGCGGATGTAAGCCCAGGCCTTGGCAGCCCTGAGCAACGAGAGGCCTGCACGGGGAGAAAGACCGATTTGAAATTTGCCTGAAGTCCGGGTGAATTCCAGGATATTCTGCAGATAGGAGAGAAAATGGTCTGAGGTATGAACTTGTTCAACCTCATCCTGAATGTGTGCGACCTGGTCCTTTTTCATACAGCAGGCCAATTCTGCCATAATCCCGGCACTTCCCTCTCCTTTGAGGATTCGTTTTTCCGCTTCCCTGTCAGGATATCCAAGGGAAATACGCATTAAAAACCTGTCCATCTGGGATTCGGGTAAAGGAAATGTGCCTGCCTGTTCAAGCGGATTCTGTGTGGC
>JAKSAU010001204.1 GCA_022361535.1 Desulfobacterales bacterium | reverse complement strand
TTGCCTTCAAGAAATCCAGAACCATTATCTGTGCCGACAGAGGCAAACACCTGCTGGTCTGTAGATTTCATGAGTGATGCACTGATAACAGGGCAAAGATTTCGGACATTCAATGTGATCGATGATTTTAACCGTGAAATACTGGATATAGAGATCGATACGAATTTACCGTCAGCAAGGGTTGTCAGAGTGCTGGATCGGATTGCGGCCTGGCGAGGGTATCCAGAGAAGCTAAGGATGGATAATGGCCCGGAGTTAGTATCGATAACTCTTGCGGAATGGGCTGAAAAGCATAGTATAAAGCTTGATTTCATAAAGCCGGGAAATCCCACACAGAATTCGTATATCGAACGGTTCAATAAGACGTACAGAAATGAAATCCTTGATTTTTATCTTTTCAGTAGCTTAAACGAAGTAAGGGAAATAACCCAGAATTGGATAAATGAGTATAATACTGAACGTCCCCATGAGTCACTCGGCCAGTTCACACCGGTCGAGTATCTCATGCTAAAATCGCCGAATTTGTCTATTTCGATATGGAACTAATAGAGGGAAGGCTACAACCCAACTGTTGATACGCATTGTCCAAACTCCATTTCCATATCCCTAATACTTACGTTTTTAAAAGCTTCGTTAAAGTCTGAAGAACTTGCAGCATATTTTACTGTGATCTCATCTTTATCGATCCTTTGAAGATGTATATGGCAATAAGTCATAGTTTCAATTTCAGTTTAATATTCGAAATCACTAAATATCTAACTATACGAGTTCTGCATAATTTGGAAAAAAGATAATAATTAGAAATTGGACTATAGACATAGCTGAAACTTATCCTGACAGCATCCCGGATTGCAAGAAGAAAGATGCTATAGAGCTTAATTGCCATAATAATACGTTTGCCTGGCTGATTAGACCTCGATACAGGTGGACGGGTCATGACAAATAAAGACATAAACAGTCGATAGGCAATAGAGTGAAATTACCAAACGGCTTTTTCTTGATTTCACATCATTTGGCACATATACTTACAGAATCTTAGATGTAATCCGCTGACAATTTATTAAAAAATTCCGGAGTTCGTTGCCCCATGGAGATATTTGTTGCCAGACAACCTGTTTTTACTGCCCAGAAAAAAATATTTGGTTATGAATTATTGTTCAGACTCAGCCTGGACAATGTATTCCCTGATATTGATGGTACAGCAGCCACTTCCGGTGTTCTTGCCAATACATTTTTTTCATTTGGCCTGGACGAAATCCTTGCTGGTAAACCAGGACTTATCAACTTTACCCGTGACCTCCTGGTCAGGCAAACCCCCTTACTTTTTCCAAAAGAACACATCATAATTGAAGTACTCGAAGACATCGAACCGGAACCCGCTGTTATAAAAGCGCTCACAAAATTCAAGTCTCAGGGCTTCCGCATAGCTCTTGACGATTTTGTGTATGATAAAAAATTTGATGAGATGATCGATATCTGCAACATGATCAAATTCGATTTAGTGGCGACCCCTTTAGATACCCTTGAACCGGTATTTTCATCAGTTTTGACGGACCGGCAGATCACCTTGCTCGCAGAGAAAGTGGAAACCCATGAAGAGTTTGAGCAGGCTAAAGAGATGGGATTCGGACTCTTCCAGGGCTATTTTTTTTCAAAACCTGAGGTGCTCTCTAAAAAAGGGATGTCCGCCAACCAGGCGACCAGCCTGAAGCTACTCAGCGAAGCGTCTCGCCAGGACCCGGATCTTCTTACCATTGAAGATCTAATCAAAAAAGATGTCTCTATTTCATTTAAATTGCTGAAGTTTATTAACTCTGCCTATTTTAACCGCCCCACCCCCATTGATACGATCAAGGATGCCATCACCTTTTTGGGAATCCAGGAATTAAAAAAATTCATAAATGTGGTGGTGGTTTCAGATCTGAATCCGGATAAACCCAATGAATTGGTTCGCACATCTGTGATAAAGGCAAGAATGTGCGAGCTTTGCGGACAGGTCCTTAAAACGAATTTTTCTTCGGATGAATTATTTACTATGGGCCTGTTTTCAACAATGGATGCCATCATGGATATGCCCATGAACAACATCCTTGAAAACATCACCCTGTCCGACAGAATAAAAGACGCGTTGCTGGGAAAGGATGCACAGTTTAAACAACTTCAGGACTTGATCACAAGCTTTGAACATGGCCGGTGGTCACATGACCGATTCTGTTCCGGGGAGGATTCCGCGTTGGTCAAAAAACTCCCCGGATTTTACCTGGACGCTGTCAAAATGGCAGATTCTTTTTTTGCCATGGTATAGATCAAACAGTTAGCGTAATTCGGCAAATTTCTGAATACAGGCAGGGTAAAGCTCCCACTCTTTGGCAAGCCCTTTCTTTTTGATATCTTCAAGGCTATCGCCATCTTCAATTTCAAATGCCTTCTGACCGATAATGGGTCCTGTATCCTCACCATAATCGATAAAATGGACAGTACATCCACCGACCTTACATCCGTAACGGAATGTATCCCCATACCCGTCTGTCCCGGGAAAGGAAGGAAGCAGTGCCGGATGGATATTCATAATCCTGTGTTTACCCGGTTCCGTGTTAATCCTGTCGATGAAATAAGGTGTGAGCACGCGCATAAAACCTGCTAATACCAACAGGTCCATCTCATATGCCTGCATCTTGTCCAGCAACTGGCGTTCGGCTATCACACGGGTTTTAATAAAAAAGGAAGCCTTTTCAGGATCTTTTTCAAAATCCACAAGCTGCTGCTTTGCTTTTATCTCTTCCATATTAAAGTCCTGGGGAAGCAGGGCGTCAATGTCACCCTGGCCGCATGAAGCTATGATCTTTGCATAATCAACCACAAAGGTATCGATGTCAGCTTTTTGGGCTCTTTCCAGCCCCTTTACCCCGGGGACGTCCGAACCTGTAAAAAGGATTTGGGCATCAATGCTGCCTGAATCACATGAATCAATAATTGCTTGAAGATTGGTTCCTCCCCCGGATATCAGCGTGCCGATTTTGAGCTTTTCCGCCATTGTTTGCCTCCCAAAGGTTTATTGGTTGCCATAGCCGTTCTGATCACCGCAATCCGGGCATTGCCAGGTAATCCCATTGCAGGTCAGGCCCCACTGGTTCTCGTACATACAGGCCTGGCACATGGAAAACCCGCACCGGCACTGCCAGCAGAACATAAACTCTCCTTTACAGCAGTGGCAGACCCTTACTTTTTTACGGCGCCGCCTTTTCCTTTTATTAGCTGCGTCGGTTGCGGTTTTTTTGGGCATAATATACTTCTCCTTTCCTTAAAAAGATAGTATATATGCCCCTAATTAAAGAATAATTCAATAGACAAATCTTGAAGGACTCACCATGGCGGACTTAAAAACTGTTTTTCTAATTGACGGCAGCGCGTTTCTTTACCGGGCGTTTCACGCCATTCGAAGCCTTGCGACCTCTTCAGGGCATCCCACCAATGCCACATTTGGATTCACAAGAATTCTGCTTAAGTTGCTCAAGGAAAAACAACCCGAATATGCAGGTGTCTTTTTTGACGTAAAAGGCCCAACTTTCCGCCATAAGATGTATGAAGATTACAAAGCCAACCGTCCGCCCATGCCTGAAGAACTGGTAGTCCAGGTTCCTGATATCAAAGAGGTGGTCAAGGCCTTGAATATCCCCATCATCCAGAAAAACGGATATGAAGCAGATGACCTGGTGGGGACATATGCCCGGATTGCCCAGGAGCAAGGATACAAAGTAGTCATGGTTACCGGGGATAAAGACTTTATCCAATTGGTTACAGACGATTGTATTCTTTGGGACCCTATGAAGGATACAGTTAAGGACCGGGCCGGTGTAAAAGACGAAATGGGGATTGAGCCGGAACAATTTATAGATGTTTTAGGTCTTGCCGGTGACACTTCAGACAATATTCCGGGCGTAAAAGGCGTTGGTCCTAAAACAGCCATCAAGCTGGTTGCCGAGTTCGGTTCCATCCAAGGGGTATATGACGAACTGGATAAACTTAAGTCCAAGAAAAAACTTCATGAGAACCTGTCAACATCAGAGGAAATCGTTCAGTTAAGCCGGGATCTTGCAGCCATTGACCAGAATGTGGATGTAAACGACGATCTTAGTGAATTCAAACTACTTCCCTTTGATACACACAGGGCATTTGAGCTCTTCCAGTCCTTTGAATTTAAAAATCTGGCCACAGAATTTGCCCAAAAGGCAGACAAATCAAAAAAAGTCTATAAATTGATCACCACAGTTCCGGAGATGGAAAAACTGGCCCATGTTCTTGAAAACAAAGGGCTGTTTGCCGTTGATACGGAAACCACCTCCATTAATCCAATGCAAGCGGATTTGGTTGGACTCTCTTTTTCCTATATGGAAGACGCAGGTTATTACATTCCTGTGGGCCATACCGGGACAGGGGATATTGAAATGCCGGGTAAAGAAGATGTCTTAAGGATTTTCAAACCCCTTCTTGAAAATCCCGATATCAGCAAAATCGGCCAGAATATCAAATATGATTTCATTGTTCTTTCCCGATACGGGATTGAGCTTAACGGTATTGTGTTTGACACCATGATTGCCTCCCATTTGCTTAATCCAGGCACCCGTGGACACAGCCTTGACCGCATTGCCATGAACCTGTTCGGCTATAAAATGATCTCTTATGAAGAGGTGGCAGGCAAAGGAAAAAATCAGATCGGGTTCCAGGAAGTTCCCATTGATGTGGCAGCCGATTATGCAGCAGAAGATGCAGATATAACATTTATGGCCTATGGGGAGTTGAAAAAACAGATTGAAGCCAAAGGTTTGGCAGAACTCATGGAAACCATTGAGGTTCCCCTGATACCTGTTCTGGCCCGCATGGAAATTGCCGGCATTGGCGTGGATAAAGACGAGCTTTCGGACATGTCTCAGAATTTTGAAGCGGAGTTGAACACCCTGGAAAAAGAAATCTATGAGCTTGCAGGAGAAGAGTTTAATATCAACTCATCCCAGCAGCTTGGGGTGATCCTGTTCGAAAAACTGGAGCTAAAGGCTATTAAAAAAACCAAGAAAAAAACCGGATACTCCACTGATGTGACAGTGCTGACCAAGCTTGCTGAGACCCATGACCTGCCTAAAAAGCTGCTGAGGTATAGAACCCTTGGCAAACTAAAATCCACGTACATAGATGCCTTGTCCCAACTGGTTCATAAGGAAACAGGCAGAATTCATACTTCGTTTAACCAAACCATCACGGTGACAGGACGACTGTCTTCATCAAATCCGAACCTGCAGAATATCCCCATTCGCAAACCTGAAGGCAAAAAGATACGCAAAGCCTTTATTCCTGCAGACGGTTGCACACTGATCTCAGCGGACTATTCCCAGATCGAGTTGAGGCTGCTTGCCCATTGTGCAGAAGATCCAATACTGATCGAGTCTTTCAACGATGATGAGGATATCCATACAAGGACTGCCCTTGAAGTCTTCCAGGTGCTACCAGGCCTTGTTACGGATGAACTGCGGAGCCAGGCAAAAGCCATAAATTTTGGAATAGTTTACGGCATGAGTGCTTTTCGTTTATCCAATGAGCTTGGTATTAGCAGGAAAATGGCAGGTGCCTATATTGATAACTATTTCAACCGGTATGCCGGTGTAAAAGCGTTTATAGACAGAACCATTAAAGAGACAAAAGATACATGCGAAGTCTCCACCTTATTCGGTCGTAAAAGACGTCTTGATGATATCAGGTCTTCCAATGCCAATTTAAGAAACTTTGCCCAACGGGCAGCCATCAACACTCCCATCCAAGGCAGTGCAGCCGACTTGATTAAATTGGCAATGATCAAGATGGAAGCAGCGCTTGCTAAAAAAGGGATGGCCTCAAAAATGCTGTTGTCGGTTCATGACGAAATAATATTTGAGGCCCCTGTGCAGGAAAAAGAAGCGTTGATGACCTTGGCAAAAGACATCATGGAAAATGTTACTCCCTTGAAAGTTCCCCTTAAAGTCAATTTTGGTTCCGGGGACAGCTGGGCTGATGCAGACCACTAAATACAAAAGGAAAAAAGCGTGACACAAAAGCGTATCGGGCTTGTTATTAAAAATGAAGATTATGCCCAGGACAAGTCCCAAGATCTGATTCGACACCTTGGTGACCGTTGTGTAGTAATTGATACCCAGGCAAATGAAAAAACACCAATCCCAAGAGA
>JAKSAU010000153.1 GCA_022361535.1 Desulfobacterales bacterium | reverse complement strand
GTCGTAGTTGTACGCCGCCGTCACCGGTACCGGTGTCAACGTCGTCGACGTCCGTGCATTGTAGCCATTTGCCGTTGGCTTTGCATTCCAGTCGGAAATAGCCTGAGCCGGCGTCGACTTTTTTCCATTTTGTGAAGTCGCCGGTGTTCGAGGTTGCATTGGCCCTGACGACCCAGGTGGGACTGTCAGCGGCGCCGTTGGGTAGTCCGTCGGTCACGTCCGTGGTATTGTTCCCCTGGAGCCATAATCCGAAGTTATTGTTTTCCACTCGGTAGTATCCGTCACCTGTGTCTACGAGTTTCCACTGTGTCCAGGTGCCGGTTTTATTCGTGTTTACGCCGCGAACGTTTGAACCGGATCCTGTACCGTCAGCGGTGTTGGTGCACTGTAAGTATTTCGAGTGCGCTATGTTTTCTAGAAAAACATAGTCGCTGCCACTGCTGCCAAAGGTGACCTGGACATCGGCCCAGCGGTTCGGGTGCGATCCGCCTACGGCTACGGTGGAGAGCGTCATGTTTGCGTAGGTATCGTTGAGGGTTTGACCCACGACCATGGCAGCGTCCTGTGAGCTATTACTTGACGCACTGGCGTTGTTCAGATCAATGATCCAGGTGTAAGCGGGTGTGGCAGAACTCATGATGCGAACCGCTACCCCGTTGACGAAGTTGCTATAAGAGCTATTGCCATCGCGAGCTTCTCCATCAATCGATAGATAGTAGGTAAATTCAGCGTCGCGGTCCACTTCCAATAGACAGGTGCGACTCGTGTTCTGGGAATCAAATTGATAAACCCGATAGGTGCCCGAGGATGTCACCGTTCGGACTGCGGAGCCAGGTAACCAACCGATGCGGGCACGACCATAGGGTGCGAAGCCGTCCATCTCTGCATTCCCGGTTCCCATCCTACACATCTTGTCACCATAGCTGTACTCTGTTCGATCTGCTACTTCACAGAGGGGTGCACCATCAGGGGTACGCCAGGAGCGAGAATGCCCCAGGCCGGCGCTGTGACC
>JAKSAU010001094.1 GCA_022361535.1 Desulfobacterales bacterium | reverse complement strand
AGGTTTGTTAGGTAATGCCATTATATACCTCCAAAATATTTAGTATGTTCAGAAATTAAACCGGTAAAACTTATGCCAGTTCCTGGGGAGCTACCAGTACGTAACCGTCTGCTTCCTGAGTGGAAAGCAGGCCAGAGTTCAGGTCTTTACCCTTGAGATCTTCATAAGCGTTGGCTTCGCCTTCAGGAGTAGTTCTGATGGGGAACTTGAAGCGTTTTACAACGCCGTTTCTGAACTTACAGGTCCACATGATGTCTTCAGTACCCATCATGGGCTGTACAGATGCGCCCATGGGTACGAAGTCAGAGTAACCTCTTACTTCGATAGCCTGGGAAGGACAAATTTTAACGCAAGAGTAGCATTCCCAGCACTGATCTGGTTCCTGGTTGTATGCTTTCATTTCGTTGGCGTCCAGAACCATCAGGTCATTAGGGCAGATGTACATACATGCTGTTTTGTCTCCGCCTTTGCAGCCGTCACATTTCTCTGTGATTACAAAAGATGGCATTTAAAATACCTCCATAAATAAAGTTAATCAAATTGCACAAATACCGTTGTGCTACTATTCATATCAACATTAAGTGGTCATTCGAAACACTTCGAATGACCGGTTAATCTTGCCTCGGGAGCGTTTGAACTGCCTTGGAAATCTTTGGTTCGACCCGTTGGCAATTGGCTTCTACTCCGCATAAATGTTATGGGAATAGCACCCTCCCAAGGTTTTTGTCAAGAAAATTTAAAAAAAAGGATTTAACAATTTATTCAATTAAATTGATGAGTTTGTTGCCTGACAACATGTATAGTGTTCCACGATTTTCCCTACCATATGTTGTGAGTTTCATCCAATGAAAATCATCTGGAAAAATCAATTTGTTCCTGTTAATTTAACGCCTGGTTCGTTTGAACAGGATTTTTTAAATATTAGTATATAATAAGGAATAAAAATGAGTGACGAGATGATCCCGGTAGACTTGAATGATCCTATGGAATTTTGCTGTGCAGCAGAAAACCCATGCTTTAATGAATGTTGCAGGGATTTAAATCAGGCTCTTACCCCCTATGATATTCTCAGGATGAAAAACGCCTTGAATATACCTTCCCAGAAATTTTTGCGGGAGTACACCTCTCTGCATTTTGGGCCGGAGTCCGGGTTGCCGATAATTACCTTTAAACCCAATCCTGCAACAGGCCATGCCTGCCCCTTTGTCAGGGAAAAAGGTTGTTCAGTGTACAATGACAGGCCTGCCTCCTGCAGGATGTACCCGCTTGCAAGGGCCATTGCCAGGGACAGGCAAACCGGACAGATCCGGGAGTTTTTTGCGCGAATTGAAGAAGATCATTGCAAAGGACATGGTAGAGAGGACGGGATAACTGTCGACCAATGGATCCAAGGGCAGAAAGTAGCTGACCACAACCGGGAGAATGATAAGCTTGTGGAGTTGATCAGTCTTAAAAACCAGATCATGCCGGGAAAGCTTGAGGGTGCCCAGGCAGATTCATTTTATATGGCCCTTTATGATCTGGATGAATTTAAGGATAAAATTCAGAATAACAATCTTTTGGATGGTTTAGATGTGCCGGAAGCACTAATGGATAAAATTCTTGAAGATGACCTGGCGCTGCTCAATTTCGGGATCGCCTGGTTAAAGTATGAATTGTTTGGCAAGGAACTTAAGGTGGATATCTAATCAATGAAGAATCAAGGGGATATTCAAGGAAAAGTTGCCCTGGTGCTTGGTGCTGTCAAAGGAATCGGCAAGGGAATCGGGCTTGATTTGGCAGCCCAGGGAGCTAAGCTTGTGCTTACCCGGCATGACTGGGAAGATTCCTTTGAGCAGATGGAAGCGGACTTCAAAAAATCAGGTGCCGAGCATCACGTTATTCAGGCAGATCTTCGCAAAATAGATGATATTGAGGCGCTTGCAGGTTTTATCCGGGACCGGTACGGCCGTTTAGATATCCTGATCAACAATATTGAGCGCGGTGGCTGGCCTACCGTTCACGGCGCATACGTTGAAGACCAGTGGGATTTGGAGATCGAAACAACACTTAAAGCCAAACGATGGGTTTTTGATTCTGTCTTCGATTTACTTCAAGCCTCTGACGATGCCATTGTCATCAATGTGTCTTCCATAGCAGGGATTGTAGGAAGAACCGGTCCTGCTGCCCTGGTTTTCAATGACGGGTATGCGGCTGCTAACCGAGGAATTGCTGCGCTCACAGAAACCTGGGCTAGAATGGGTGCGCCATCTGTCCGGGTAAATGAATTGATGCTTGGAGTCTTTGAAACACGTCATGCCCAGGGAACCCGTGGGTGGCGTGAGGTTTTAACGGACAAAGAAAAAAAGGCTTTGACAGACCATACCCTTGTGGGTCGTACCGGCCAGATCGCAGATGTGGTCAAAGCGGTTAATTTTATGATCAAGGATGCCCCATATATGACCGGTGCCACGCTTCGTATAGATGGCGGTTTTGTTCTGGCTGGTGAACCGGTTCCTCCAATGCCTGGCGGCATTGTATAAACTGGCAGCAATTGTTTTATTTTTATCCTCCTGCAAAGCAAAAGCATCAGAGCCGGAATCTATTTTCCTAATTTGCTTTATGGCCTTTTTTAAAAGAGCGAATCTCATGTAATAAAATACCGGTTCATTTATCCCGGAAACGGCTGCTGCCTTTTTCCGGGGCAAACGAGCCGGTCCGCAAAAAACTGAACTGGGACACCCTTTTCCTTGCTAAATAATTTTTTAATCAAGATTCATTAAATTGAAGGATGATATCAATTTTTTTGAATAATTTGCTTTGGCAAATCATTGAGCCGTGATATGGTCCAGGCAATTTTAACTGGTTGAAGGAGGTTTTTTGTGACATTAAGACAGCTTGAATTATTCCTCGCCCTGGTAAAAACACCCCATTTAAGCCAGGTAGCAAAGGATTTCGGGTTGACCCAATCTGCGGTGTCCATGGCCATTAAAGCCCTTGAAGAAACCCTGGGTAAGCAGTTGTTCGATCGAATCCATAAGCGGCTGGTGGTCAATGAGAACGGCCGTTATTTTTACCGCATGGTAGACCCGCTTGTTTTTGGCCTCAGGGAAAGTGAGGCCATGTTCAGGGACCAAGACCTGGTCGGAGATATTAAAGTCGGGGCCAGTTCTTCCATTGCCAATTATATCCTGCCACAGATTATTTATGAGTTTGCAGAACAGTATGAAGGTGTGCGCCTGGAAAAGATCACAGGAAATACAATTGAGATCGGTAAACTCATAGAAGACGGGGATGTTGATATCGGATTTGTGGAAGCCGACTATAACAGCACGGAAATAGAAAGAGAGGTGCTGGGGCTTGATGAACTCTTTGTTGTTACAGGGGATCAGGGCTTGGTCCGGGACGAAGAGTATAATATGGAAGAACTGCTTTCCAAAAGGTGGATTTTCAGGGAAGAGGGATCTGGTACCCGGGAGGTTTTTCTCTATTATATGGAAAAATATAAGAAGCGGTTCAAACCTTTTTTGGAGGTTGGCCATACTGCGGCGGTAAAGTCTGTGCTCGGGAACAAAGGTGCGGTAAGTTGCCTGTCAAGAATATCTGTGATGAACGAGTTAAACGCCGGGCAGTTATTCCGCCTCAAAATCAAAGATTTTAAGTTTACCCGGTCCTTTTATACGATCTGGCATAAAAATAAATATTTCAGTTCCGTACTCCAGGAATTTATTTATTATACAAAAGAGCGTTACAAAGCCGTGTACGAGAGCCAGGCCCATACCCAATAAAAATTAGGCCCGCACTTTTTTCTTCTTGCAAGTTTTTTAGTGCGGGCCTGTTCAGTTTTGTCTTCTCCATCAATCCTGGTATTTGAATGAGACCCTCAGATTTGTCCGGAACTGAGTTGGTTTTCCGTTCTCGATTTTGATGTCCAGCTTCTGAACTTCAGCGATTCTTAGATCTCTTAATGAAGCAGATGCACGCTCGATAGCTGATGTGGCGGCATCTTCCCATGATGTTGTGCTCGATCCTACAAGGTCAATAATTTTGTAAACACTGTCACTCATGATAACCTCCTTAATGAAAAAATTAATGGATGGAATCGGGGAAAGCGGTTTCCGGATATAGGAGAATGAGGTGGGAGTAGAATAGATCGATTATATATGATTCCAGGTGCTTGTCAAGAAAATGGCATGGATGCAGTATTTGTATGATGAGGATTGTTTCATCTGTGGCTTGGCGGCAGCAATAGACTTACTAACGATACAAATAATTATTCAGTCAGTTTTGCGGTATGGCATTTTTTTCTTGCTAAAAAGGATGCCCT
>JAKSAU010000200.1 GCA_022361535.1 Desulfobacterales bacterium | reverse complement strand
TTTATCATAATCCCATAACTCAGTCAGTCGCTGCTCAATCTTCTCTCGGCAAGGGATATTATCAAGATACCTGCGTGTTATTATATTTTGTTCGGTCACCCATTTACTAACTCGTTCACTTTCGCGAACATCTTCTTCAAGCCAGCGATAGGGATCTTCAACTTTAACACCAAAATACTCATCCACTTGTTCTACTCTTTCAGCTTCAGGATAATCAAAAGCAAATACACTTGAAACAAGAATCAAGGGCAAAAAAACTAACAACAATTTTATAATCACCTTTAGCACCTTTCAGTTTTAAAATTAAATTCCCAACCAGTCATTTACTAATAACCAGATACTTTTCAATTTATATTCTACTTTTATTTAATTCCAATTTCCTCATCGGTTAAATAGCATGCCGGGTCGGGCTCCCAGAGGTCATCATAGTATGCCTCGGCTCTAACCCGGAAATTCCCATTGCAGACATTCTGAAACTTACAAGAGCCGCAGCGCCCTTTTAGAAACGGTTTGCGACCTTTCAATTTCGCCATAAGCTGATCGTCGGTATCGGTCCAGATATCAGAAAACTTCCGCTCCCTGACATTGCCAAAACTGTAATGTCGCCAGAACTGGTCGGGATAGACACTGCCATCCCAGCTAACACAGCCGATACCAATACCTGTGCTATTACCACCGTTCATTTTCAGTAGTTCCATTACCTGTTCAGCGCGTTCGGTCTGACCTTCGTCAAGAAGCCTTAGGTAAATATAGGGACCATCAGTATGATTATCAACAGTTAGAACTTCCTTAGCAAGACCTCGTTTATGGAAGTCTTCGGTTCTGTCAATGATCAGATCAACAGTTTTGCGAGACTCTTCCAGGCCCAGATCTTCTTCGATCAATTCGCTGCCGCGGCCGGAATAGACCAGATGATAAAAACACACTCGCGGGATATCTTCTTCTTCGAGTAAATCGAAAATGCCGGGCACATCACTTACGTTTCTTTTGTTGATAGTAAACCTGAGGCCAACTTTTACGCCGGCAGCTTTACAGTTTCGTATACCTGCCAGCGCCTTATCGAAAGCGCCTGGTATGCCACGGAACTTATCGTTAGTATCTCTTAAGCCGTCCAGACTGACACCAACATAGCTCAAACCCAGTTCGGCAAACAGTTCGGCCCTTTCCTGGGTGATCAAAGTACCGTTGGTAGAAATAACAGCGCGAAGTCCGTTTGACTTTGCCCTTTTGATAAGCTCAGGCAAATCTTTTCTAGTAAGCGGTTCACCACCGCTGAACAATACAACAGGCACACCAAACTCAGCCAGGTCGTCAAGCAGCTTGAAGCCCTCTTCTGTAGAAAGCTCATTTTCATAATCTCGATCATGAGAATGCGAATAACAATGAACACATTTTAGGTTACATCGCTGGGTAGTATTCCATACCACTACAGGACGCTTGTCCT
>JAKSAU010000509.1 GCA_022361535.1 Desulfobacterales bacterium | reverse complement strand
TCTTTTTCCAGTTCTTTGAGCTGCTGGCTTACGGCTGACTGGGTCAGGTTTACCGCATTTGAAGCGGCGGTTATGCTATTCAGTTCCGCCACGGCGATAAATGATTTCAGCTTATAGATATCCATAGTGGTTTCCCTTAATTATCCGTTTGATAAAGATATTCTAAAGTACGCGGTTGGCCCACGGAATTACCCTACCACAAAATAAGATATTCTAATACTGTTTATTAAAATTATTAGTTTTTATTTTGATACGTCCGTGTGTTATAGATTTTTCAGTACCAGGCAAGATGCGAAGTATCCTTGGCCTTTGATGTTTATGAAAAGGGGAGAACAGATTGCGGCCAAACGAAATAAAAGATGAAATCCGTAAAACAATTGATACGTTAAGCCCGCGCCTGACGGATTTAAGCAGCAAAATCCATAAAAATCCCGAGATCGGTTGGGAAGAGGTAAAGGCGGCAGGCTGGCTGACTGATTTCTTGACGAAACACAATTTTAAGGTCGAGCAGGGGATTGCGGGTCTGCCAACGGCTTTACGCGCGGATTATCGCGGCCGCGGCAAACCTGTCATTGCTTTTATGGCGGAGTATGATGCCCTGCCGAAAATAGGCCATGGGTGCGGGCATAACATAATTGCGGCGGCGGCGGCAGGTGCTGCCGCGGGATCAAAGATACTGGCGGACGACTGCGGCGCGGCAGTCGTTTTCATGGGATGTCCGGCGGAGGAGTTGCTGGGTGGAAAAATCCATATGGTTGAAAAAGGCATGTTTGACGAAATTGATGCCGCCATACAGATGCATCCCACGGCCGGGCCGGATAATCCGGCCGGTTTCAACAGTACGGCCTGCACCTCTGTGGATGTTGAGTTCTTCGGTCAGGAGGCTCACGCAGCCTCAGCGCCCTGGAAAGGGTTAAGCGCCCTTGAAGCACTGATCCAGGTATTCAACAATATCAACAGCCTGCGGCTGCATTTAAGGGACGGAAGCCGGATCACCGGTATCATTACAAATGGCGGCGACGCACTGAACATCGTACCGTCCTATACATCAGGCAAATTTCAAATCCGGTCGGAAGAAGAGCACTACCTGGATGAATTGAAGGAGAGGGTGGTTAATTGCATCCAGGG
>JAKSAU010000595.1 GCA_022361535.1 Desulfobacterales bacterium | reverse complement strand
TTCGCCTGCCAGACCGGATAGGGTGTTAAGGACGTCTGCTGCGTTGTCCTTTCTTGCTGTTTCCCCTGTGATGATCACAGCGCCTGTTCCAACTTGACTGGCAGAGATATTGGCCTTTGCATACTCCTGCTCCACAAGGGTACGAACTGCTGCTCCGTCAATCCTGTTGGCAGACGCTAAAGGTGTATAATGGATGGAGCTGGTATGGATAATCTGCTTGTCCATGATTTTCAGCCTGGGGATTGAAACCAGGGACGCCATATTTTCAATATGGATCCGGGAGAACACCAGCTGGGTGGTGGATGTCCCGATATCTATGCCGACACTTAAAATGGTTTCTTTCAATTTTGCATCTCCAAAAAAATTGCCCTCAAAGGCTGAAAAAGCCTTTCTAAATAAGGGATCGCTCTATTTTCATCCATAAAAAAAGCCTTGAATTCGAGAAAAAACAGTTTTCCCGTACCCAAGGCGTCATTGCCTTTTTCAAGCCCTGCACCCCGTTGTACAGGCATCTGTTACAAATTATTAGACAAGCTCAGTCATGAGCCTGGTGATTTTTAAGAGACCTGGGAACCTCCAGGCTCGTGGGAGAAATCAAACAGCACCTTGGTGCCTTTTTCACCGGATTCCACAGAAAGGTTTCCCCCTAACTTATCAGACACCAGCTGCTGGACGATTCTTCGTCCAAGGGCGCCTGCCTGGCTTTCCTTATTCACATCGTATCCCACGCCATCGTCTATGATGGCAATATTGGAGTAGGTTTCCCCACGGTGAATCTCCACCCGGATATTGCCCTTATCCCTGCCTTTAAATGCATATTTCAGGCAGTTTTGTATCAATTCGTTGACCACCAGGGCAATTGAAGTGGCCACATCGGAATTGGTTTTAATGGAATCACCGGTGATACTTATTTTAATATTGCTGCCCGCATCAATACTATGCCCAATCACAGAGTTCAGGATTCTTTTGAGCATAATGGTCAAGTCGACATCATCCACACCGTTCTGGGCCAGGATTTCATGTGTCGCAGCAATACTTAAAACCCTGTTGATGCTTTCGCTAAACGCTTTTTTTGCACTGTCATTATCGATTCGTCTTGACTGAAGACGTAAAAGACTTGCAATGGTTTGAAGGTTGTTTTTGACCCGGTGATGAATTTCCTTGATGGCAACGGATTTTAGAATCAATTCCTTTTCCGCTGCCCTGACTGCGGTATCATCATTAATAAGCATCACTGCGCCTGTAACCGGATCCTGATCCTGGCCTTTCATTTGCGCATATTTAATATTGAGCACCCTGCTGCCGAATTTAACACCTTGAGACGTAATTTGCTTTTTCTCCAATATATCTTCAAATTCAATGTCTTCCAACGCCAGGTTAGAGAATGCCATTCCTTCAAGGACGTTCATATAACCAAGTTTTTTATAGATCTTTCGCGCCACAGGGTTTGCAAAAACTGCCGTTCCTCTGGAATTGAAGATCAAAATTCCATCTGTAAGGTGGTCGGGAATCCCCTGGTCAGTCTGACGGGTCGATACCAATGCGTTTGTCAGTTGTTCGGTTGTTTTCGACAGCAAGGACACCTTTCTTTTGGTTTTCTCATCAGCAGTCACATCGGTTTCAGCAATCAGGCAGGCAATCACGTCGCCTTGCTCATTTTTTATGGGCGCCACATTCTGCCTTACATCCTTATTTTCCTGGGTTTTTGCCATGAGGTCCATGGTACCCATGCCCACATCTAAGGTCCGCAGGGCAGCAGGTTCATTGCTCCTGTGGGCAAACTCACCCACAACAGACCCTTTGTACAAAGATTTTCCGTTTACCGGCCGAGCCTGGGCGACAACGATTGCCACATCCCCGTTCCGGGTCGGGCAATCAATAAACAGGTCCGCTCCCATCAGGTCAGCCACGGCATCCAAAACTTTGGCAACGTCTTTCACCCGTCGGATATCATCCGCAGACAGATCTGTATGAGCTTTGCAAATATCTTCAATCATATTATACGGAAACCTGCTATTGGTTAAGCAGAATGATTTTGGCAATATCCCTCATGGGTCGCCGTTTATCCATTCCGATTTTACGTATCATTTTAAACGCTTCGTCCTCGCTGATATTCTTCTGTCTCATCAGCAGGCCCTTTGCCTTTTCTATGAGTGCCCTGTCCTCAAGCCGTTGCTTGGTTTTGGAAACCTCCTGGGACATTTTGGCCATTTCCTTGCCTTTGGCAATACCGATTTCCACCATGGGAATCAGGGATTCCTCCCGTATGGGTTTTACCACATACCCCACAACTCCGGTTTCCTTGGCCTGGTCCACAAACTCTTTACCGCTGTATGCGGTAATTAGAAGGATGGCGTCAGCCAAATGCTCTTCGTGAATAATCCGCGCAGCCTTAAGCCCGTCCAAAAGCGGCATTTTTATATCCAGCAGGACCATGTCCGGGTGTTCTTTACGGCATAGCTCAACAGCGTCAAATCCGTCCGATGCTTCACCTACAACATTGTAGCCTGCATGGGTAAGGATCTCCCGGATATCCATTCGTGTAATAGGTTCATCGTCGGCTATTACAATTTTGAAATCCATATTTACCATCTTAAAATTATTTTTTATATACAGGCAGCGCCCTGCTTCATACCTTTAAGACCGCGTAATAGGCACTACGGCAAACTTAAGGTTACCGTCAAACAATGAGACAACCTCATGTACAGCCGCATCCACGCTGGAAACATCACCGGTCATAACCAGGGAGCCGCCAAAACGATCCAAGAACCCGATTCCCACATCCGCAGACTTGGTTGCTACGTCTGCTGCAATGATCACGGCTTCCCCCGGAGTAATGGTCAAAATTCCTATGGCATCACAATCATCTTCCAGACCAAGCTGCTCGCAGACCATCTTCCTTGGATGTGCAATAATATGGGCCAGGGTAAGCTGTTTTCCCGGAACATATTCCTGGATAAACCGTTGTTTTTCTTCTTCCATGCAACTGCCTTTATCTAAACCTGCATTATAGTTCATATGCCGGGATTTAAAAAGCCGGGATACTCAAACTATACAATTTCAATCATCTGCTTTTATTGGGTATTTACCCAGGTGTCTAAGGAACAATCTTAAAATCCCTTATCCCAACTTGATCTCTCTTAAACGTTTACTAAGCCTGCTAACTGGACCCGGAATACACCTCCCGGGTCCAGTTTTAGCCTATTGTATCAATATATTAATTCAACTTCTCTTCGGCTGCGGCAATGGCAGCAAATTCTTCTTCAGGCGCCTTGGAAATAAGGTGATGGCGACTGTGAAGATGAAAGTAAAGGAGAAATGCGGCGTAAAGTGCAGCAGCGTAACAGGTGACTTCAGCGTTGGCCAGAAAACATGCGACAAAAGCAAAGCACCCCAGAATAACAGAAACTCCTGACGTAATCATTCCGCCAGGCGTTTTGTAAGGCCGGTGCAGATCCGGTTCTTTCATTCTCAAAACAAAATGGGAAGCAGTCATGAGAATGTAAGAAATGGAGGCACCAAACACAGCCACAACCAACAGGCTGTCACCGTCAACAACCAGGGACAGGACAAAGCCCAAAATCCCAATGGCCCACAGTGCTACATAAGGGGTCTTTCTCTTCCCTGTCAGGGACAGGAATGTGGGAAGATAGCCTGCACGGGAAAGAGCAAAAAACTGACGCGATGCACCGAAAATCAAAGAGAAGAAGCTGGCAACAAGACCGGCCAGACCCACGACGTTGATCAGACGGCTGACAAAAGTCGGTCCGCCATATGCATTGGGTGACTGAATCGCACCGATCAAGGGGTCTGCAGCATCCTGGATCAGCATGGCTGAAGAACCTGCAGGTCCAAAGAAAAGGATCAGGGCAGCAAAAATCAACAGGGTAGTCATGGCAGCGATAATTGCACGGGGCATATCTTTGGTCGGGTTTTCGCATTCTTCAGCTGCAAGGGGGATACCTTCAACACCGAGAAAAAACCACATACCAAACGGAAGGGCTGCCCACACACCCATCCAGCCATGCGGAAGGAATGTCGTCGATCCGGATACAGCCGGGTTGGCCGGAATATCAAAAAGATTGGCCATATTAAAATGAGGAATCATGGCAGCAATAAACGCCACCAGGGCGATAACTGCAATTACGGTGATGATCATGCAAAGGGTCAACGCTTCACCAACACCATACAGATGAACACCTACAAAAACCACATAAAACAGCAGTTTAGTTGCCCAGGTTCCGCCTAACAGCACCATTGTTATACTCTGCAACCCTTCGGGCACATAGCCTATCAATGATCCGGTTGGACCAAACAGGGAACCACAGTATCCGCTGATAAATACGGCAATGGCAGCCGGTGCAATACAATACTCAAATAAAATTCCCACGCCGGTCATATAGCCGCCCAACGGACCAAATGCCCGCCGCGCAAATCCGTACCCCCCACCAGCTGAAGGAACAATAGTGGACAATTCCGCCTCAGATAAAACCATTGAGGTATACATGATGGCCATCAGGAAAGTTGCAATGAGCAAACCGCCCCATCCAGCTTTGGCAATACCAAAATTCCACCCTGCAAAATCACCTGAGATTACATAGGCAACACCCAAAAAAGAAAGAAGGACCCAACCGGCCGCTCCTTTTTTCAACTCCCGTTGTTCAAAATAGTCATCCTTCTGACCTGCCATAACAACTCCTTATGATTAATAAAAATGTGCCAGGCCCAAATCCACTGTCTTTGGTATCATCCCTTAAGTCCCGGAGCGGCCTGCAAAAAAAAAGCTCGCTACAAATGAAAAATTCTCCATCTGTCAGCAAGCCTCGTTGTTTGCTATCACCGCACCCCGTTGTGCAGCAGTAATTTCAATAAATTGTGAAGATGTTGCTACCACAAAAAAATCCGACTGACAAGTTTTTTTTAAGAGTTTGTATAATTTACGCAATAAAACACTGCTAAAACATAGATGAAACAAATGGAATCCTATTGACTTTGTAATCAATGCGCTTTAAATGAGGAAAGGGAAAATGAATACCAGAAATTGATTGCTGCAAATCGGCAGAAGGATCCGGATAGAACGGGACGGACAATGGAAATTCCAAAGGCCCTGATAGACCGCCTCAAAAAAAACGAAGAGATTGCAAAAAAATTCAATGAGATTGAGGTCAGTATCCTCTCTATCCTGAACTTCAATGATTTTTTTGAACGCCTTTTATGTGAGATTTCAGACAAATTCTCCATCCCTTATATCTGGATATCTATCATCAGAGAAAGCAAGATAGCTGAGCAGCTCACAGAATACAGAGAATCTGAACTCCTTAGAACATCAACGGCGTTTGTTTCCAAATCCGGTTTTCTTTCCATAGTCAAAAACCGTCTCACCCCACTTCTGGCAAATAAAAATTTAGACGTCTACAAAGAGTTGATGCCTGAAATTTCCAACTATGAACTCGGCTCGATCGCCATTGCACCTATCACGCTTGACGGAGAAATCGTCGGCAGCATCAACCAGGCAGATGTTAACCCAATGCGCTTTGAACCTGGAATTGACACTTCTTTACTGGAGCAGCTGGCCTTAAAAGTTTCCTTGTGTCTTTCCAATGTGACAGCCCATGAGCAGCTCAAATTTCTCGCTTTTCATGATTCCTTAACCGGACTTTTGAACCGGGGCGTTATGGAACGAATTCTTGAAAGGGAATTTCTTCGCGCAGATCGATACCAGACAGATCTTTCACTCATTTTTTTAGACCTTGACGACTTTAAAACGATTAACGATACAGCAGGTCATGATGTTGGGGATAAAGCGCTTTGCCTGGCAGCAAACACTTTAAACCAGATGAAACGGGATTCGGACATCGTTGCAAGGTTTGCCGGAGACGAATTTGTTGTTATCCTGCCATCCACAGGGAAATTACAGGCTGAAAACTATATCAACCGTGTTAAAGATTACTTAGATACGAATCCCTTGCAAAGTAACAGCAAGTCTTTTTATATCAAAATGAGTCATGGTGTTTCCAATATATCTGACCCCGATATATCAGACCCCCAGGCCCTGATTAAAGCAGCGGATAAGCTTTTGTATATAGAAAAGGAAAAAAAGAAGGTCCGTTAGCATCGCCAGGGTTCCTAGGCAAGGATTTCGGGCTTTTTTTAATGGCTTTTTTTGTATGTGTTTATTATAGTATCCAAATATTTTCAGTTAATAATTTAGTTTGAGGGCAAAAGACACTATGTCTTTGGAAGGAAACGCCTAAAACCTTGAACGGGTTTATGAAAATTAAACGCCTCAAATTCAGAAACAGGCTCCTGCTGTCCTTTCTTCTGGTATTTGTTCCTTTGATTCTTGTATCCAACGCTCTAATCTATGTTCAGGTCCAAAAAATCTTGGAGACCGGCATTGAAAAAGAATTAAATCAAAGCACCAGTTTTCTTACCAACCTAATCCAAACCTCGGCCCATATTAATATCAAAAACCGGCTTCAGGCCATAGCAGAAAAAAACTTTGAAATTGTAGAGTATTATTACTCTAAGCACAGATCCGGTCTGTTATCCAGGCAAGAAGCCATCAACACTATCGAAGAAATTTTTCTGAACCAATCCATTGGCATAAGCGGGTATATCTATTGTATCAATTCAAAAGGTGATGTCATTATCCATCCCAATGACAAAGTCCAGGGGACCAACATTTCGCGGTTCAACTTCATCAAAGAACAGATGCAGCTCAAAGACGGATACCTGGAATATGATTGGAAAAACCCAGGCGAAAATATAGAGCGACCCAAAGCCCTGTACATGGTCTATTATAAACCCCTTGACTGGATAATTTCCGTTTCATCCTATCGCAATGAATTCTCCTACCTTGTTGATATAGATGAATTCAAAAACACCGTGGTTGAATTCAAGTCCGGGGAAAGCGGATATGCGTTCATCATCGATGAAAGAGGCAACGCAATCATCCACCCGGGATATGAGGGTAAAAACCTGCTCGATCAGCCGCAAGAGCTGGCTTCGGTGATCCAGAAAGTCTTGGATAAAAAGAATGGAAAATTCAGTTATTTCTGGCAGAACCCACAAGACCAACAGCCCAGAGAAAAACTACTTATCTACAGGCATCTGCCCGAATACCGTTGGATCATTGGTGCGACCAGTTATATTGATGAAATCTATTCACCCATGACCACCTTCACCACCATGCTAACCTTTGATATCCTGATTTTTCTTCTGGCATTTGTTGGGTTGGCCTACTTGGTAGCCAAATCCGTAACGCGCCCTCTGGAACAACTTACCCAAACTCTTGATGAAGGAAAAAAAGGGGATTACAGTATCCGTATGGCCCATAAATCTGAAGATGAGTTAGGCTCACTGGCTCACCATTTTAATGCGTTTATGGACCGCATGGAAGATTACCACAACCAACTGAACCGTGAGATTCAAAAAACCATAGATACCCAGGCGGCACTAGTGGAAAATGAATTGAAACTACGTGGTTTGTTCAATCAATCTTTTCAGTTGACCTGTATTCTTTCCCCCTACGGTATTCTGGAAGAGGTAAATAAAAGCACCCTTGAATTCGCCGGATGCACAGAAACCGATGTCTTATACCGGCCTTACTGGGAAACGCCCTGGTGGCAGCATGATGAAATTGTCCGGGAAAAAATAAAAGGGGCAATCCAAAAAGCGGTGGAAGGACAAATGGTCCGCTTTGAAACGACACATATAGACCGGTCCGGGAGTATTAAAGACATTGATATGTCAGTAAAACCAATTTGCAACAACCTTGGACAGGTTGAATTCATTATCACCGAAGGCAGGGACATTACCGAGCTGAAACAGGGCCAGGAAGAAAGACGTAAAATGGCTGTTCAACTTGAAAAATCACAAAAGATGGAAGCCATTGGTACGTTAGCAGGAGGGATTGCTCATGACTTTAACAATATTTTGTCCAGCATTTTCGGGTATTCTCAACTGGCGGAAATGACTCTGGACAGCCCTGTAAAAGCAAAACGGCATATCAGCCAAATCGTTAAAGGAGCACAGCGGGCATCTGGTCTCGTGCAGCAGATCCTTACTTTCAGCCGTCAGACTGAATACAAAAAACAACCCTTAAAATTTCACCTTGTTGTTAAAGAGGC
>JAKSAU010000947.1 GCA_022361535.1 Desulfobacterales bacterium | reverse complement strand
CTTTTCTTTTCCAATAATACCGGCAAAGTTGGACAGGTTTTCCGCCTTTAAAGAAAGTCTTATTGAATCGGTCATATCCCTAAAGGATGCAATTACCCCTTTGAATACGCTGTCATTATCAATGATCGCAGCCACACTCATTTCTAACTGGCGGGCCTCTCCTGATTTTGTGATGATAGTTACCGGATAGTCTTTGGTTTCGGCACAGAACTCTGGTGAGTCCTGGCAAAAAGAGCATTTGTTACCGCAAAAGGGAGATTGGAAAACAATATGGCAATCTTGGCCAATAACCTCTTCTTTGGTGTAACCGGTTATTTTTTCGGCCTCTTTATTAAAAACGGTAATAATCCGTTCCGGGGTATGGGCAATAACTCCGAGTTTAAGATTATCAAGAACCAGGTTAAGGTTGTCTCGGTCCAGCAGGGAATGGGTAAAATTCTTCATCTATATATATCCGGCAGTAGGTCCTTATTATCAATTATAACCATGTATGATGGTCTGGACCTCTAATTGACACATTTGTGTATCAGGTGCAATGTTTTTCTGCAGGATTGGAAAGAAAATTTACTTAATGTGGTGGGATAGGTTTGCCGGGGCAGGGTGCCCCGGCAGGGTATTACTCCTCCCAGAAAATGCAATCTTTGGGGCAGTTTTTTACTGCCTCGTGGATGTCTTCATCCTCGTAGTTGTCAAGGGGCAGAACCTCTACAAAACCGGCGTCATTGATTTGAAAGGCATGGGGTGCCAGATCAATGCAGACTTCGCACAGGATGCACTCAGCCAGATCCACTAAAGGTTTTTTCATGGGAATCCTCTATCAATTAATTGAAGAACCGGTTAAGCAGACCCTGGAATGCCATACCATGCCGAGCTTCATCCTTGCACATTTCATGTACAGTATCATGGATGGCATCATAACCCAGTTCCTTTGCTTTGACGGCTATTTCTTTTTTACCTTTACAGGCACCGTTTTCTGCCATGACCCGTGCAGTCAGGTTGGCTTTGGTATCTGCTTCAACCACTTCACCTAAAAGTTCGGCAAATTTGGCTGCGTGTTCTGCTTCTTCAAAAGCGATTCTTTTGTAGGCCTCAGCCACTTCAGGGTAGCCTTCACGATCAGCTTGGCGGCTCATGGCTAGGTACATACCCACTTCAGTGCATTCACCCATAAAATTATCCTTAAGTCCTTGAAGGATTTCAGGGTCAACACCCTGTGCTGCACCGATAGTATGGGCATCGGCCCAGACCAGGTCACCTTCCTGGACGGAAAATTTGGATTTTACAGCCCCGCACTGGGGGCATGATTCAGGTGCATCATCACCTTCATGGGAATAGCCGCAAACAGAACATACATAGGTCTTCATTAAATAATCTCCTTGTTAATTGAATTGTCCCACCAGCCTTTTTGCACATGTGCATGTTTCTCTTTCTGTGCCAGATCCAGAATCCGGTATCCGGAATCCAGAAGGATGCCATAGAGTACACCGCATCCCGGATCTTCATGGTGCTCGTACCCCTTTTGCGCCAGCTCTATCATTTCGTGGGCCAGCTCAATGGTGCGGGCAATATTTTTGTCACATTTTTTTTTCAACATGGCTCTTTCTCTTTCATGTTTCGCATCAAAGGCGGATGCAAATTAGTGTGTACTGGACAGAAATTGATTCAACTTGCGTGCCAGACTGAATGGGAAATGAAAAATCAAGCTGACGCCCTTTGCCGGTTACAGGCATGGGCCATATCTGATATTCTTGTATTGATAAAATTCCAGCCGGTAAAAATATCAATGCAACTACTGTCCGTTTTTATATGCTCGGGTATTGCAGTACAATCCAAGGCACTGCCATGGATCAGTGCTCTTAATGCAAACCCGCGTTTAAAAGAATCCTGAGAGCTTAAATGTGCTTCGATTTGATCTTTTGTTACTTGGGTAAGTTCATGGGGAGCTGCCTTAAGATACGTGCCAATCCCCCAAAGCACGCCTCGCTGCAATATTTCGTGCTCTATATGATTTCCTTTATGATCCAGGTATGAGAATAAAATTGTTTTAAACTCTTCTGCCAGTTCAGGGCTTTTACTTAGGATTTCCCCCATTGCCTCAGGAGATCCCCAGCCAATGCCGCCGGACTCATCATTAAGGTTCCACATGATTCGCCGCAATATAATTCTGGCCTTTTCCATGGATTTGCCGGATATCCTCAAGGCAAGCTCTCCCATGGCTGTGACGCTTCTAAATTTGATTAATTCATTCATATTATAAAAATAAGAGAACAGGTGTCCGGTCAATTGCTCGTCGGGAATCAACTCCAAGCGTTTCAATGCTTCTGTCCTGGTGCAGTTCTCAAGTATATCTCCAACCTGCTTTTTAACTTTCCTGCCGTAAGGTT
>JAKSAU010000927.1 GCA_022361535.1 Desulfobacterales bacterium | reverse complement strand
TTTTTCAAAAGAAGAACTTGAAGTAATTGAAAGTAAGGCATATGAGCTAGGCTCCTCAAAACACGTAACATTAGATGTTACCGATACTTATTACGATAAGTGTATCCGGTACATGGTTTACGGAAATGTTCTCCGTAATAATACTTACCCAATTTCGGTAAGTTCTGAAAGGGTTTTTCAAGCCATTGCAATTATTGAATATGCCAAAAAGGTAGGCGCAAAATATGTCGCGCACGGAAGTACTGGTGCTGGAAATGACCAGGTTCGTTTTGATTTAACTTTTGATGTACTTGCTCCTGAGATTGAAATTTTAACCCCAACGCGTGATTTACAATTGACCCGTGAGTATGAAATCAATTACCTGAAAGACCATGGTGTTGAAGCCGATTGGTCAAAAATGGAATACTCCATTAATAAAGGACTTTGGGGAACAAGCGTTGGTGGAAAAGAGACATTGACATCAAACCAAACTTTGCCGGAAGATGCTTATCCTTCTCAGTTGGTGGAAGAAAATGAAAGAGACATTGTTCTTGATTTTGTGAAAGGTGAATTAAAGGGAGTTGACGGCAAAAAATATTACAATACAGTTGATGCCATTCAGGCTTTGGAAGATTTAGCTTCTCCGTATGCAATTGGACGCGATATGCACATTGGCGATACCATCATTGGTATTAAAGGTCGTGTAGGGTTTGAGGCAGCAGCGCCATTGATTATCATTAAAGCTCATCAAATGCTGGAGAAGCATACGCTTACCAAGTGGCAAAACTACTGGAAAGAACAACTTTCAAACTGGTACGGAATGTTTCTTCATGAAGCACTTTACCTTGACCCGGTAATGCGTGATATTGAGAAGTTTCTTGAAAATACGCAGGAGACAGTTACAGGTCAAGTTATTGTTACATTAAAACCTTACCAATTCTTCCTTGTGGGAATTGAATCAGAATATGATTTAATGAAATCTGACTTTGGTGAGTATGGCGAAATGAATAAAGCCTGGACAAGCGAAGATGTGAAAGGTTTTACCAGGATATTAGGAACATCGATAAAAATTTATAATTCAGTAAATAAGAAGTTTTAATCCGAAAGTAGAATGATAAAGGTTGGAATTATTGGCGGGGCAGGTTACACTGCCGGAGAATTGCTTCGGATTTTGCTGAATCATCCTGAAGTTGAAATAGCTTTTGTGCAAAGTAGCAGTAATGCAGGAAATCCATTGTATGAAGTTCATCGGGATTTGCTAGGTGATTCAGAATTGGTTTTTGTAGCAGAACCGGATTTTTCAAAAAGTGATGTCATTTTTTTGTGCATGGGGCACGGGAAATCAAAAGAATTTGTAGAAACTAACGATATACCAAAGTCAGTTAAAATAATTGACCTGAGTCATGACTACAGGTTAAAGGCTGAAGGAAACGACTTTGTTTATGGTTTGCCCGAGTTAAA
>JAKSAU010000115.1 GCA_022361535.1 Desulfobacterales bacterium | reverse complement strand
GTTGTGTTCGGTGTAGGTGGATTCGTTGCTTGCCAGGCGCCAGCGCATGTGGGTGTTGTTGGCGTTGGCGGAAATATCGATATCGGCTGACAATAACTGGTAACCATCTGCCAGATCGGTGAGTTTGGTCAAGGTGCCCTGAACCCAGTTTGGTGTGGGTTCCCTTGTGGCATAGACCAGCAATTCGGTGTTTAAGATCGCACTGCCCTTGTATTCAAAGATGATTTTGACTTTGTTGTTGCTGCTGTTAGCCAGGATGGGATTGGATGGGTACACATCGAAATTACCTTGAGGGATGAGTTGTTCCCCGAAATGGCCGTAGACTTCTTCATATCCACTAACTGTAGTGACCTGAAAGCCTGACGGTGTTTTGAATTCTCCAAAAGGATTATCTTGATCTTCAATATTTGGTAGATTCCATCTCAATCTATTCCTATTACCTCTAACAGAGTCGTAAACGTGCCAACTCCCCGTGCCCACTCTTTCTTTGACAAAGAACATTCCGCCTTTGCAGCCAGAATTGATTATTTGAGTTGTATTATCACCTGTATATCCCCCAAAATTTTGCAGTCCAGTAACAGGGCAGAAATAGTAACAAATGCAGATCTTATTAGGGTCATTCAGGTTGTCATCAATTCCCAATGAAATTAATGAAGACGTAGGATCCATATTGTTCCAAATGGTTGTTGTCAGAACTTCTGGTACCTTAGAGTCGAGAAGCAAGTAGTAATGTCCTGGGTTTGTTCCCCCATTTAATCCGGAATGGTACCCTCCGGGAGATAATGGCGATTCCAACGCTTTAGCAATCATAAATCCAGGTGTTTCCTTGCCACTATGATCTAGAGTTCGGTTAGCGCTATTACCAACATACAATATACAACCATTTCCAGTTAAAGGATTGTAAAGCTCTATGGTAGCTTGATCGCCAGTTAAGCCACTGTTCGGATTGGATTCGACTGAATCGACCATTCCCCAAGGTGTTGGAACTTTTCTTGAGCTTTCTCCTGGAGCATGCCAGGCTTTTGCCATGGGGTAATGCCAATTCCATGATATTATTCCGCTTCCTTTGTCATTCACTTCAGTTGCATTTGCTATACTTAGCTGTTTTTCTTCGATTCGATAAATGCGATTCATGAATCCTAGAAGTTGTGCAGCAGCTAAGTTAGGCTCCCAAAAATTGTGTTCACCACGTAATAGGTCGCATACTTCATTATTTTGATTGTTTGTATGTCTGTTTTTAGTCCAATGTAAACCTGCACCTGTCTTCAAGTTTATTTTCTGAGATATTCCATTTCCTTGCCATCCGATCACCTCAAACCCGGTGAACACATTACTCAGGCTTTGTTTGTAAGGCACTACAAACGCATGATCTCCAGTCAAAAATCCTTCTACGCCGTGCCAGTCGTCGAAGTTGTAGATGGCGCCGTTGGGGAGGATTTTGACGCCGTGTTGTTGGGCGACGGGTTCGTAGTCGGGGATTTCGATTTCGGTTTTGGTGTAGGGGACGCCGGTGCCGATTACCATCACATGCCAGAGAAAGCTGGACATCTCAGCGATCATTTCATCGGAGAAGGTGATATCCTGGGCGTTGAGTTCGTTGCCGGTTGTGGGTCTGGACTGGATGGCTTCCACAGGTTGGTCGTTTTCATCAAACACACGGATGATCGGTCTTTTGGTGTTGAGACCGTGGGTGACGGTCATGATGTTACCCGAAAAATCGGTAGCTGCGAAGCTTTTGCCAAAAGAGGTTCCTCCGCCCACTTCAGCGCCACGGTAGCCGTAGTACCAGACATCGGTAGCACTCAAGGCTATGAATGCCGGCATGTCGATATTACCGGGCAGTAGATGGCTGATGTCTTTGGTGTAGAAGCTTCCACCGGAGGTATTGAGGAAATAGACATCGCCTTCGGTTAATCCGCCTGCACCACATCCGCACAAGGCATCCCACTCTGTTCCCAGTCTCTTGAGATGCCCGATTCTGTTGATGGTAAACTGGCTGGTGGAGTCGATTCGGCTGATGTGGCCGACCACTTCAGCCGAGTTAACATTGTCTGCACTGGCCGTTGTAAAATCTCCTTCACCACCGGTACCAACAGTCTTCACCACCATTTTCCCGATATCGGTATCCAGCCAACCATGATCGGTTTTATTGATAGTCAGGTAGGTGGAAAAGGCTGTACCCAGATTAAGATCGGTACTGACCTGTCCGATCATCCAGTTTCCGCCCACTGCAGCATGGCTGCCTGCGTTGGCTCCAGGGGTGGCCTCATCCTTAAGGCACATAATGGTGTCATTCTTTTCTACGCTGGGTCCCGATGGACCACCAATTCTTCCCGCTTTTTCAATCACCCACATATCTCCGGCATTGGCCGAAGGGTAATCAGGAGCCGGCACCACAGAAGCATCAATGGAGCCTTTTAAGCGCACAATATCTTTGTCTGCCAAATGATCACTGATCACTCCTTCCAGATCCACGTCTGTGTTCACCTGACCCAGAATCCAGTTTTCACCAACAGTAGCGTGGTCTCCAAGGGCTGATCCATCCACGATACAGAGCATGGTATCCTGCTTTTCCACCACTGGACCTGCTACACCACCGATCTTTCCGGCATGGGAAATCACATAAAAATCCCCGGCATTGGCAGCGGGATAGTCAGGGTTAGCCGTGGCATCGATGGAACCTTTTAAACGCAAGACATCGTAAAAGGCCAACTGGTTCTGCACAAACTCCGTACTAGCGATCTGATTGGAACTGTTGCCGTTTTCCGCCGTGGGAACGGTAGGCGTTCCGGTGAATTCCGGTGAAGAGACAACCTTACCGTTATGGACGATAAATCCCTGGGCTCCGGTGACATCCAGACAATTATCATTGTCGGAGAGTATGTTTAAAAAGTAATTGGAACCGCTAAGCACCACACTATTATTCGCAGCTCCGGAGACCCTGAGTTGTCCGTTAATGTTATTGCCATTCAAGGTCAATGTATGATTGGCCAGGGGTAGCACGGCTTCCG
>JAKSAU010000423.1 GCA_022361535.1 Desulfobacterales bacterium | reverse complement strand
TCAAGTGGCACACCACCCTTCCTGCCGAGCACTCCGACGATCTTCTTGACGCCACGCCAGAAGCTTGAGTCGCGATTTGCGAAATGCTTCTGGATGAGATCGGTTAGGATGAGAGTGTTCGAGGGTCTGTGCAAAAAATCGACCTCATCAACAATCGGATGCCCGTCGATCGCAAGATGATTTATCTCGTTGTGCCATGGCGGCGTGACATCATTGGTGAGCAGCGTGTCGACCTTGATGTCAGGGTGACGTGCGGCGAACCGCGGCGACGCCCAGACGTGAGCTGACGGAACCAAAGTATGCCAAGGAGTGATGCCAATACTGTGAATCTTGATCGGCGCCACCAAATGCTCAATTGACCCCAGTCGCTCAAGCGCTTCTCGCCTCTCCTTTGTCGGCAAGACGGGGGAATGTAGCCAGAGACCACCGGTCCCTAGTTTGACGACGGTCATCCGCGTGGTGAAGGGAAGCGCACCGAACATGCGGACCTCATCACCGTCTACTGTCCAGATGTTCGGACCAAAGGGTTTGAGCACCCTATCATCGCGTGGTGCGCGCATCGCCTCACTCATCTTCAAACGCCAGCAAAATACGGTATTCGATGCTTGTTCTGCGCCCTTCTTGCTCGGCTGGCGAGTTTGGGGCAGTGAATGCGCCATGAGGGCAAGACCAGTGTTCTTGGCCGGGTTTGCCATCATAGGTCTTGAACAGAACAGACTCTGAGGGCCGCATAAACGGAAACCAATACCATTGGTGCGCCGCATTGGGGCGGTAGTAGCCGATCTCTCCGTCTCGATCCCCGTAGTGGACAGTGATCGGGATGAAGTCGTCATCCCGTACCGTGTTGATGTCCACGAAACCCAGCGGCGTTGAATGAATAACCCCGGCCACTGATTGCCAGAGATTTGCAACTACGATCCTGGCATCTGCCCATCGCTCAGCATCCTCAGGTGGCAGTAGTTCGGGCAGGCGTCGATGACCGGCGCTTGGACCGTAATCGGCATGAACGATCCGGATCGGAGGGCGCAGGCCCGGTGCGCGCTCGGTGTGGCGTACGGTGTGGTCGAACACTCGAGCAAAACTCGCTCCAAG
>JAKSAU010000971.1 GCA_022361535.1 Desulfobacterales bacterium | reverse complement strand
AGTCTGCCGTCCTTTTTGTCCCCGTAGATACGGGCGATTCCGGCTGCTTTTCCAAGCATCATCCTGGCCCGTCCAAGTTTTTCCCAAGAGGCTTTGCCCGTAACAAATTCAATTCCCTGGGCTGTCAGCTCCTTGTGAGACTGCCCTGCGATAGCAATATCCGGGGATGAAAAGGTGATAGCCAAAGGCGTCCGTTTTTTAAAACAGGTTATATTATCAACCGTAGCGTTATACCCGGCAATGGTTCCATCATCAGCGGCTTCGTGAAGAATGGGTTTTTGGGCGTTCACATCTCCTGCCAGGAAAATAGGCAAATCGTCGATCTGCAGGGTGCCGGGATCAAAGGACGGCATGCCTTTATCATCCAGTTTGACACCCAGATTTTCAAGACCAAGGTCTTGGACTGCAGGGCGGCGTCCTGTGGCAAGCAATATCCGTTCAACCTCCCACTCTTTGCCCTCACATCCGACAACTACACCGTTTTCCGACCTGCGGTAGATGTCAGCCGCCCCAAGTTCAATGTTCATTTCCTTTGAAAAATGCTCAAACGCATATGCCTGAAGATCAGGATCGGTAAGACCTCCTGCGGTTTTACGCCGACTAAAGGCTATGATGTCCACACCCAGCCGATGAAGTGCCTGGCCAAGCTCAATGCCAATGGGGCCTAAACCAAAAACTGCCATTTTCCTTGGTAATTCTTCCAGTTCAAAGAATTGATCCGTATCAATAATCAGATCTTTGTAAGGCTGCCATTCATCCGGTATCCATGGTTTTGAACCTGTGGCGATTATGATCTTTTTGGCACGGATCCTCTCGTCACCCAGGTCCAGGGTATTGGGATCAACAAACCTGGCACGCTTTCGGATTAGCTTATCCATGAACGGGGACATTTCATGGATGACCCCGCCGGCAAATTCGTCCCTGAGCATCCGTACCCGGGCCATAATCCTGGAATAGTCCGGCTTGAGGTTCTTTGCTCCCGAGATACCGTATTCGTCAAAAAAGAGACGTTTGTAAAAATCGTTTGCTACGGCAATGAGCGCTTTAGACGGCATGCATCCCACTCTTGCGCATGTGGTACCTAACGGGCCGTCATCAATGATCACATAGTTATCGGTTTTTTGAACAACAAACTCCTGGGCAGTCAAGCCGGCAGTACCGGCGCCGATTATAGCCACGTCAACTTCTCTGGTCATGGGCTTTTCCTTTCCGGGTTACTATGAATTCCTTGCTTTGGATATGCCAAACAATGAAGACTGATCGGCAGCACTATTAATTTTTCAGCGGTAACATATTATAAAACGATTGTCTATAATGATGATGGCGGATCGCCCGGACAATTAACTATATTCGTAAATCTATTCTTTTCGTTATTGATTGAGGGGTGAGATAATTATCCAATCAGACCTTTAAATACCTGCCTTAGATCTTTTTGCGAGATCTTAGTTGAACTGATTTCATCATCTAAGCATTCACTGTCATCCTTGGTTAAAACTTCGGGCACGTGAGAGTAGGAGTTTAAAACAACAACTTCTCTTATTTTCTTATGCGGTTTTGTTCGACCATGATGCGTCAGCCATGTATCGCAACTGTCATGATCACCTAAAAACATCACATGGATAGCATCTTTTTGGCGTATGCAAATCAACCGGAATCCTTTTCCAAGATCAAACTTTATGCTGTCTTTAAATCGCCGGTCTGTTTTGGGTCTGAAAAGTCCCGAGGATAAAAGAGGAACGCCTTGTCTCAACTTCTCGATAACCTTTTTTGCCCTGACCGAAACAATGGCCGTTGCATTGTTTCGCTTTGCCAGTACTGTCATTTGCCGGTGAACTTGTTGATGAATATGGATTTGCTTTACAGATCGTTTATCCATTTTTAATTTCTCTTATGAATATTGTGGATATGTCTGTCCGTTATGATGGTGGAGTATAAAAAAATACGACAATTAACAAATTGATTATTTAAATGAAAAAGCCAAAACGCATCGATGCCTATCCTTTTTAGCTTCCAGCCGTTTTAATGTCACATTAAGAATATCTCAACATTGAAATATTAAATCCCAATCTCGTTTGGCATCAAAAAAATCAATTGGATGTGTGTTGAAAAAATAATTAATTACACAAAATCAATTGTAACACTAGTACTTAACGATAAAATTCAACAGGAGAAAGAAAATGAAAAAAAATATCTGCTTGCTCAACGGTCTTTTGGTTTTTTCAATGCTATTGTTTATTACCGGAATCTGTTCGGCATCCGGTCTTGATGCATTCAAAGATAAAAAAGGGGTTTTAAGAATTTCCGGCGGAACTGCCCATATCCCGGTCATGAAAGAAGCGGCAAAAAGAATTATGGCATTCAATCCCGACATCCAGATAACAATTGCAGGCGGGGGATCAGGTGCGGGGATCAAACAGGTAGGTGAAGGGCTGGTCAATATCGGCAATTCCGGAAGAAAACCATCTGATACTGAAATTAGCAAGTACGGGCTTTCCATGTATAAATGGGCGATTGACGGGGTGACAGCTGTGGTTAATCCGGATAACCCTGTAAAAAGCCTGTCTTCAAAAGAGTTACAGGATATTTATGCAGGAAAAATTGCAAGTTGGAATCAACTTGGCGGAGATGACAGGCCCATTAATATCTATACCAGGGATAAATCAAGCGGTACCCGGGCTGTATTCTGGAAAAAAGCTCTTGGCAAAGGCGATATTTCAGGAAAGGCTCAATTTGTTACATCAAACGGTGCAATGAAATCTGCTGTGACCAATGATCCCTATGCCATTGGTTATGTTTCTGTGGGGTATATCGACAAATCAGTTATCCCTGTTCGCCTGGATAATGTGGACCCGAGTTTAAAAACCGTACAATCCGGCGAGTACAAAGTTGCAAGAGGCCTTTACAGCAATACAAAAGGTGAATCATCAGGGCTTGCCAAAGAGTTCATTCAATATCTTTTGAGCCCTGAGGGACAAAAGATTGCTGTTGAAAAGGGCTTTATTCCTGTTAACTGATGTGGCGCAAGGATCGTTTCACCCAGGCGCTGTTTGCAGGATCGGCTTTTATATGCGCGGCAACGACCATCGGTGTGCTTGGCTTTATGATTTTACTGAGCATGCCGGTGGTTAAAAGCGGTATGCTTTGGAATATACTGGCTGATCCATGGTCCCCGGACCATGGACAGTTTGGTATTTTGTCCATGATGGTCGGTACCTGTTATATTGCGTTCTTTAGTCTATCCATAAGTTTTCCTGTTAGTTTAGGCTGTTCTTTCTTTATACAAATTACGCATCAGAAAGGATTGGGTAAACATCTAAAAAGAATCGTTCAGCTTATGACAGCGGTTCCGACGGTTATTTATGGGTTCGTTGGAATATTTCTGCTGGTACCGGTTATCCGTAACCTTTTTTCATACGGTTCCGGTATGAGTATCTTATCCGCCTCAATTATGCTTGGCCTGCTTATTTCCCCTACAATGATCCTGTTTTTCTCTCAAAGTTTTGCCCAGGTACCCAAAACCTATATTGATGCAATAGATGCTCTGGGGGGAACACCCTTTCAAAAGCTTTTCCACGTCATCCTTCCCCATGCATGGCCCGGTATTCTCACAGGACTCATATTGGGATTTGGCAGGGCAATGGGAGATACACTGGTGGCATTGATGCTCAGCGGGAACAGCGTGATGATGCCGTCTTCAATCTTGGATTCGACAAGAGCGCTAACCGCTCATATTGCCTTGGTCATTGCATCTGATTTTGACAGTATCGAGTTTAAAACCATATTTATCTGCGGCTCCGTACTTTACCTTATGACATGTTCGGGAGTTTTTGCAGCAAAGCTTTTGAAGCAAAAAAACAAATGATGCGAAATTCAGTCAAAGATAAACTGCTTGAAGGGTTTTCATGGATGTCTGCCCTCCTTCTTACAGCCGGTTTAACATTAATTATAGGATTCCTCATAATTAAAGGCGCCCCGGCACTTAACAAGGAGCTTATATTTTCAGACACATCTATTCTGGATGCCCTTCTACTTAAGCGACAGGTTTTTGATGGCCTTTTTCCGGCCATGGCAGGTACATTTTTCCTTGTATTGATTTCAGTGGGTATTGCCCTGCCTTTAGGACTTTCTACAGGGATCTGGCTTGCCGAATATGCCCCAATGTCCCTAAAAAAAATATTTAGCTTCATTATAGATATCCTTGCCGGGATTCCATCTATTATTGTAGGGCTTTTCGGATTTTCCATGACGGTTTTCCTGCATCACTATTACGATAACAGGATTTTTCCCTGCCTTTTGATTTCTGCCCTTTCACTGGCATTTTTGGTCCTGCCTTATATTATAAAGACTACCCAGGGAGCCATTGAGAGCATCCCAATCCACATCCGAATGACAGCCCCAAGCCTTGGCGCATCAAAAATTGAAAACATCATCTATGTTTTGCTGCCATCATCTCTTTCAGACATATTCAGCGGTATTGTTCTGGCCATTGGCCGGTGTGCCGAAGATACGGCAGTAATCATGCTTACAGGCGTTGTTGCAACTGCCGGGGTCCCAAAATCAGTTTTCTCAAGCTTTGAGGCACTGCCTTTTTATATCTATTATACAGCAGCGGAATATGCAGATCACTCTGAGTTGATAAAAGGATATGGGGCGGCCCTGATTCTGCTTTTTATATGCTCCGGGCTTTTTATTATAGCTCATGCCATTAAATACAGGATTAACCACAAAGTAAAATTCAAGCACTAATCGGCCATGGAAAATCAAATAAAGATCAAAATCAAAGACCTGTTTT
>JAKSAU010000395.1 GCA_022361535.1 Desulfobacterales bacterium | reverse complement strand
CCTGTTCCTGTTACCCAGGAATCCATAGACCTGGGTATAGAAGCCTTGCAGAAAATGGCGGACCTGATTACAGATGATGCCCATATTGAAGCTGTCACAGAAGAAGACAGGTTGACCCTCCAGATCACCGGCGGTAACGCAGGTATTCTCATTGGCAGAAAAGGCCAGACCTTGGATGCCATGCAGTTTCTCACGGATAAAATCATAAACAGACAAAGCGAAGCCCGGGTCCGGGTCAAGGTGGACATTGAAGGGTACATGGAAACCCGGAAAGCCAACCTCAAACACCTGGCATTTAAAATGGCTGAGAAAGCCAAAAAAACCGGGCGCCCGGCCACCATAAATCAGATGAGTGCCCAGGACCGCCGTATCGTTCACCTGGCTTTAAAAGAGGATTCACAAGTTAGAACCCAAAGCATGGGGGACGGGTATTACAGACGGCTTGTGATTTTTCCCAAAAAACGCAATTCCTACAGAGGGAAAAGACGGTTCAAAAAATAAATGACAGATACAATTGCCGCAATAGCCACCCCGTTCGGGAGCGGCGGCATCGGTGTCATACGAATTTCCGGATCCGGGGCTTTTGAAATTGCAATCCAGATTTTTTCAAAAGCCCCGGCCGGGGAAAAAAAGGTACCGCAGCTCCTGTCTCACAGGGTGACCCACGGATTCATTTGCGATGGCACAGACACGCTTGATGAAGTCCTGATCATTCCGATGAAAGGTCCCCGGACCTACACGGCAGAAGATGTGGTAGAAATCCAGGCACACTCAGGCACGATAGTACTGCGGCGAATCCTGGACCTGATTTTCAGCTTAGGGGCAAGGCCTGCAGAGCCGGGTGAATTTACAAAGCGTGCTTTTCTAAACGGCCGGATCGATTTAACTCAGGCAGAGGCTGTGGCAGACATCATCAATGCACGGTCTGATTCTTCCTTAAAATTTGCTTCTTCTCAAAACCTGGGAACACTCAAGCAAAGCATTGACGAGATGAAAGAGGTGCTGACGCAATTACTCTCCCGCTTAGAAGCATCCATTGATTTTCCGGATGATGTTACCCCTTTTTCTTTTACCAAAGCAGACAAAAAAAATCTGGAGCAGATCTCTGAGCGTTGCCGGGTGCTCATCCAGCAGCATGAAGATGCCTGTTTTTTGAAATCCGGCATCCGGGTGGCCATATGCGGTGAACCCAATGTTGGAAAATCCAGTCTCATGAACCAGCTTCTGGAAAAAGAAAAATCAATTATCACAGCCGTTCCGGGTACTACCCGGGATCCCATTGAAGAAGGTTTAAATATTGAGGGCATCCCTTTTGTCGTAATAGACACTGCAGGCATCCATGAAACTGACGATCTAGTTGAAATCATCGGCATAGAAAAAGCAAGGGACCAGATTGCAGCCGCTGACATTGTCATCTATATGATCGAACCTGGCCAGCCATTTTGCGAAAAAACCGTTTCAAAAATCATCCCTGCTGAAAAGCGGGTAATCTTTGTGATTAACAAAATGGATCTTGCTGGCGACGAATCCGTACCTCAGTTGCCCGAGAATTATTCCCACATCCCTGTAGTGGAAATCTCCGCCCTTATGAACCAAGGTATTAACCAGCTTCGCAACCGGCTGATGGAAACCTGTATCCGGAATCTGGATCTGGAAAATGATGCAGTCATTCCAAATTTAAGACACAAAAACGCACTTACCCTGGCACTGGAATACGTAACTTCCGTTTTGGAAGGAGTTGACACAGGCCAGGAAGAAGAAACACTGGCATTGGATGTTAAAAATTGCATTGAATCTCTTGGAACAATTACAGGAGAAACTGCCTCTATAGATATATTGGATGCTATTTTTAACAACTTTTGCATAGGAAAATAAAAAGGAAAGCCCATGGCATTAGATTTTGAAAAACATTTTGTAAAGTATGAAGCCGTTGTAAGAATGGTGGATCAGGTTTTTGACCGGGTAAAAAATGAATTCCCCAATGAAGTTTTCTGCAGAGAAAAATGCTCTGACTGCTGTTACGCGATTTTTGACCTCACACTCATTGAAGCCCTTTATTTGAAACACAAATTTAATGAGAACTTCTCCGGCCTTGAAAAAGCAGATCTTATTGCCATTGCCGACAAAACTGACCGTGCTTTGGTTAAAATGAAACGGGATGCGTTCAGGAAAGTTAAAGACGGGGCCAACGAAATTGAGATTGTGGGCAAGATGTCACAGGAACGTGTCCGCTGTCCCTTGTTGGGCGAAGACAACCTCTGCGTGATGTATGACCACCGCCCCATTACCTGTAGGGTTTATGGAATTCCCACTTCCACGGCCGGTGCGTCCCATATCTGCGGACGGACCAACTTTGTCCAGGGAAAAGCCTACCCCACTTTGAACATGGATAAAATCTATACCCAGCTCCAGCTATTGTCCGCTGAATTAGTCAAGGACATTAAATCCAGCAAGATACGGATGCATGAAATGCTGGTTCCGGTGTCCATGGCCATGGTGACGGATTTTAATGAAGACTACCTTGGAGTAGAAAAAGATGGATAACAAATTTTCCCGAGAAGAAATCGAGGAAAGAAAAAAGGCGATCTTCGATGCCATGGGCAAGCGGGGACAACGCCAAATCATGAAAAAGGGGTATGACAAATGGGATCCCTTCCAGGAACCCAAAGACCCCATTGATATCCGCAAAGATACAACCAAGAGGACCTCACAGCAGCTGATCCGGGAATTCCTTTACACAAAGGAAGATGAGGAATGCTCCAATACCTATTCACAGGGTGCCTTTGAAATGTGCCTGGGGATTGTAAATGATGAGGAGCGGATCAAGGGGATGTTTGACTTTGCCTGCTGGTACGCGGAACTGCTTAGAAAAGAAGGGTATGATTCCGTTTAACAGAACCCGGGTTCTGGACATATTGCATGAATCTGAATCCCGGCTGACTGCCAGGGCATATATCCGGGAAATCGCCAGGGAACTGTCACTGACTCAGGCAAACGCAAAAAAAATTCTCAAAGTTCTTGTGGACACCCAGGATGTGGCTTACCAGGATCTTTACGGGGCAACCTATGTCATGGAAGGCTTTTCAAAACCGGTCCGTATCACGGACCGGTTTTTTGTTCTCCCCCCTGGCATAAAAAGCATTGCAAAAGCCAATGAGATTGACCTACGCATTCTCCAGGGTATTTCATTCGGCTCCGGGCACCACCCTACGACAAAACTTTGTCTTAAAGCGCTTGACCGGTTGTTTTTTTCTAAAACACACGTGCACCAATTCCCAGGAGACAGTGCAGGAGATGTCGGAACGGGCTCGGGTGTCCTGGCTATTGCTGCCTGTCTTGCCGGTATGTCACACTGCAGTGCCTGGGAAATTGATGCCAATGCCGTCAGTGAAGCCAGGCAGAACGTAATCGCGAACAAGCTTGAACAAAAGATCACTGTTATTGACGGATTCATGGATGTAAAACACACGAAGCTTGCATTGATTACTGCCAACTTAAGATTTCCCACCCTCAAGCAACTGGCACCGCTTATCCGTGACGCCCTCATTCCGGGTGCAGCCCTTGTCCTGTCCGGCATAAGGTCTTGGGAAAAGGTCGAATTGATCGATCATTATTCCGCCCTTGGGTTTACCCATGACTGGGACCGTGATGAAAAAAACTGGTCTGCAGTAACATTACTGTTGCCGGGTTAAGACTTTCCTTCATTAAAAAAACTGCCAAAGTTAAATAAACCTTTTCACAGGTATCCTGAATCAGTTACACTTTTCCATAGTTCGATCTTGATGGTTCAACTTGTCATGTCTTTTGGAGGAACAGTGTTTTTCACTTTCAAGTGTTATCTTTTTACGGTCCTGATTTTACTGTCATCAATAATGATATCACAGACCTTTGGAAAGGTTTATGTATGGACTGACGATAACGGTATCAAACATTTTTCCAACATTGCCCCACCGATTGACAAACAAACCAATCAAGTAAATGAATCCACCGAGCCACTTCCTCAAGGTATGCGGTTCAAGGTAACAAAGGTCTATGACGGCGATACAGTTCAACTTAAGGGCGCAGGTCTTGAGTTTCGTGTTCGTCTGGTGGGCATTGACACTCCTGAAACCGGCGGAAAAAACAAACAAGGACAACCCTATTCCCGTAAAGCCCAGAAAACGCTAAGCCAATTGATCATGGGCAAGGAAGTTACTTTAAAGCAATATGGAACCGGCGGTTATAACCGGGTTCTTGCAGAACTGTTTTCTGGCCGCGTGAATATCAACCTGATAATGCTTAAAAAAGGACTTGCAGAAGTCTACCGGGGAAAACTGCCCCAGGAACTTAATGCTGCTGCCTACAAAAGTGCAGAGACCAAAGCTAAAATCGATCGAGCAGGAATTTGGTCCTTGGGTGATCGCTATCAAAGCCCGAGGCAGTGGCGCAGGGAAAATCCCAGGAAGTAGGACACAAGCCTATATACCTATGTTTTTTTTGCATCCCGTATCTATCTGTGATACATTGATCCAGTTAAAAGATGTGTTCCCATAGACATCTTAGGATTTCCGGCGGAAAACTTTTCACACACCTGAAATGAAGGAACCATGACCAACGGCAACGCTGGTCTAAGGCGAAAATATGAAAGAGTTACGACAATGCATAGCAAAATGCAGTGCTAAGCTTGGATTAAGTTTGCTTGGTATCCATGCATTTGCTTTACCGGCTTTTGCCCAACAACCTTCCCAGGCATTGCGAGAAACCCAGCCGGCCATCATTTTGGCCCTTGCATTAACCATTCTGGTTCTTCTTGTTTTTTACCTGATTCAGAGGAAAAGAAAACCGGTCAACCATGATAGAAACATGTTAACCGGAAATCGTCCACTAAAAAACAAAATCCGCGAAACCCATAATGCCCTTGAAAGTTTGTTTGATCATCACGATCTGCCTATGGCAAAACTCAGCTTGGAAAAGGAATTGATCGTTGATGTTTCACCAAGCCTTTTGAAGAATCTTGGATATTCAAACAAAGAGCTTATAGGCAAAGCCGGAGACACTATTGGATTTATCCCCGGCTCTTTAAAGAACAGTCGATCTCTTGCTGACAAAGGCTGGAGCAGGATACCCAAAACTGCACTCGTAAACTCTTCAGGACAAAACATCCGATGCAGTATTTTAAACATTGTCATCGACAATGCACCTGTTCCTTTCATATTAAGTTTTGTTTCAAATATCGCCGGCGCTAATGAGACCGGAACGATCTGCAGCGATAGAGCCAATGGAGTTCAAACAGAAGCTCATCGTCCAGATATCTTAAGCTGATTTAAAACGGATCATTGTGCTAATATAAAAAATCCGGATAAAGGAGAATCTATGACGATAAAATCCCCCACAAAGCCAGGCATTTTATTGGAAACAGGAACCAATGAAATGGAGCTTCTCACAGTATTTGTAGGAGGCCAGGCTTTTGGAATGAACGTGGCTAAAGTACAGTCCATTCAACAACACGATGAGCAAAAAGTAACTCCTTTACCTGAATCTCCGCCTGGTATCGCTGGTATGTATCTTTACCGTGACCAGACCGTTCCCCTGTTGGATTTGGCTCAAATACTCGGGATAGATCCCGGCCCGGCCTCAGATCGTGAGCGTGAAATCGTTGTGGTTACAGAATTCAATAATTCTGTAAATAGCTTTAAAGTCCAGGGCGTAAAAAGAATTTACAGGATGTCCTGGAAAGAGTTTGTACCCATGGATGCCATGCTCGAAACCAATGCCTATTTTACCGGATCCGTCCAAGTTGAAGATACCCAGATCCTGGTGCTGGATCTTGAACACATCCTGGCTTCCATATTCCCTGATCTGATTATTGAAGAGGTATCAGAGGATGTGATTTCACAGCAGGAAGAAATCCCTAGGGATCAGATTGAAATTCTCTTTGCCGAGGACTCCCCTTTGATGCGCAAAAGTGTTGTTGCAAGTCTTAAAAAAGCCGGGTTTTCCCATATCACTGATTTTATTAACGGCGAACTGGCCTTTTCGCATATTCGGGCCAACTACCAGAACCCTACCCCTGAGGAACTGCGGCGAACTGTACTGATCACAGATATTGAAATGCCTAAAATGGACGGATTGTCACTATGTCGCCAGATCAAACAAAACCCGGTTCTCAAAAACCTTTATGTCGTTATGTTTTCGTCCCTGATCAACAAACAGATGATCGCTAAATGTCAAAAGGTTCATGCGGATAATTACGTCACCAAACCAGAGACCTCAGAGCTGATTAAAATGCTTGACAAAAGATGTCGTCCTGATTAACGATGAGCCCTGATGGGCTATATATTTTCGGATCTCACACCTTCCGGACCGTTGCTTTTGTTATATGATATTGTCGGTGCTTTAATGCCTTTTGGAGGAAAACATATTGGATAAAGATGCTATTTTGAAAGATCTGTCAGACCTGCTAACACGATTTTCCAAACTCATCGGCGAATTCTGCCCTGGGGAAACCCCTGATCTGGGCAGCATGATCATGCTTTTAGATGAATTGGCTGTTGCGGCCAAGCAATGCGATTCTCAAACTTTTTTCCAGGTGGTGGAGTCCTGCAGGCACTATGCAGAGCACATGACCCTGGAAACCATGTCCAATACAAAACCTCTTGAAGATGCACTACTCCTCCTTGAAGCCTTATTCCGGCACATGAAAAGAGGTGTTGAATTTACATTTGAAACCAGTGATGTAATCAACATTCTACATACATCCATATTGACTAAGAAAAAACCGGACCCTTCACCGGAACAACCAAAAGAGGCTTCCGATCCAACACCCGACGCCCCCGATGGTAACGAAGAACCTATTTCAGACGATGACCTTGAAATACTCATAGATTTTGTTTCCGAGGCTGAAGAAAATCTGGATGCCATTGAAGTCAACCTTATTGAATTGGAGCAGGACCCGTCCGATACGGAAATCATAAACAATATCTTCAGGCCGGTTCATACCATAAAAGGAGTAGCCGGATTCTTATCCCTGAAAAAGATCAATCAGTTGGCTCATACCACTGAAAATCTTTTAGACAGCGCCCGTGGCGGGGAATTTTTGATCAATGACCTGGCAACGGATGCCATTCTAGAATCCGTTGACATGCTGAAAAAATTAGTGGAACGGGTAAAGAAAGGTGCGGCCAAAGGGGTTAAACTGCCGGATAATGACCTAGATATAGATGGATTAAGGCAAAAGCTGTCAACCCTGCATACCCAGCTGACCCAAGGAGCAAAAGAGCCTTTAGGTGAAATCCTTGTCAAGCAAGGGGTCATTGACCATGAAAGCCTTGAGCAAACGCTTGAAACCCAACGGGAAGTCAAGCCTGATAAGATGATTGGAGAGCTCCTTGTAGAGGAGAATAAGGCAGAACCGGCCCAGGTGGCCCAAGCTCTCATGGACCAGAAAATAGAGAAAAAAAGAGTCGCCACCCAGGTAAAGGTAAATACGGAGAAACTGGACGACCTGGTTGACTATGCCGGAGAGTTGGTCATTGCCCAGTCCATGCTCAAGCAAAAGGTAGCAAATGATCCCTCTCTTGTACAAAGTGTTACCCAACTTGGGCAAATCGTCTCAAATATGCAGCATATCGCCATGTCCATGCGTATGATTTCGATCAAAGCCACATTCATGAAAATGATCCGCCTGGTAAGAGACCTGTCAAAAAAATCCGGTAAGGCCGTTAACCTGACCATGAGCGGGGAGGAAACCGAGATCGATCGTAATGTGGTAGATGCCCTTTACGAACCCATGGTTCACATGATTCGCAACTCGGTAGACCATGGTATAGAACCGTTAAAAGACAGACGGGAATCAGGCAAACCAGACCAAGGCACAATACATTCGAGCGCCTTTCATAAGGGCGGCAACATAATTATCGAAATCCAGGACGATGGCAAAGGGCTGGACAGAGACCGCATCCTTGAAAAAGGTATCCAGTCTGGACTTGTTTCTGAAACCGACCAGCTTACCGATCTTCAAATATATGACCTAATCCTTCAGCCCGGATTTTCAACAGCTAAAAAAATCACTGATGTATCAGGCCGGGGTGTGGGGATGGATGTTGTAAAATCAGGCATAGAAAGATTTAGGGGACATCTAAAAATTGAATCTGAAAAAGGGGTGGGAACCAAATTCACCATCAGCTTACCGCTGACCCTTGCCATCATTGACGGCATGCTTGTAAGGGTTGGAAATGAAAAATATGTTATCCCTACCACAGCTATCCAGCGCGCATTTAAACCGGAACAGGAAAATTGTTTTACGGTTGAAGGAAAAGGCGAGATGATCAAGGAAAGAGACCGCCTGATTCCTATTGTCAGATTGAATCAGCTCTATTCCGATAAAATTGATAATAAAAATATTTGGGAATGTTTGGCCGTGGTCGTTGAATCCAAAGACGAACAAAAAGCCCTGCTTATTGACGAACTTTTGGGAAAAGACGAATATGTGATAAAGAGCCTGGGAGGAAATCTTGAAGGTATCCAGGGATTTTCCGGTGGTGCCATACTGGCTGACGGCCGGGTGGGCCTGATCCTGGACATTCATGGAATATTTCAACTGGCTGAAAACGGGTAGATAGAGGCTGAATAATAGACTTTAAAAGAGGAAATCATGTCAGAAAAAACAATACTTGTGGTTGATGATGAAATAAGTATCCTGAATATGTTTGAGTTGGCCTTTACCCAAAAAGGGTATGATGTCAAGACAGCAGCCAGTGCAGAAGAAGCTCTTGAAATACTTAAAACCCAAAAGATACACGTAATGTTCCTTGATCTGAACCTGCCTGAAATGAACGGTATTGATCTTTGCCGGAACATTAAAAGTCAGATGCCAATGGCAATTCTCTATGCCCTTACCGGATATGCCTCTTTGTTTGAACTTTCCGACTGCAGGGATGCAGGATTTGATGATTACTTCAAAAAGCCGGTTAGCGTTGCAGACCTTGTCAATGCAGTAGAAATCGGATTTGAAAAAATAGAGCGCTGGAAAAATGGCTGAACCTGCTGTCCAATACAGCCGGGCAGGACTTTTAGGCATCATCAATGCCCTGCCGTTGGCTATCCTTATCATTGACCGAAACCGGAAAATTCTACTGGCCAATAAGGTGTGCGTTGAATTCACCGGTAAAAAAATAGATACCCTACAGGGTACAACAATTGGAAAAGCCTTTGGATGTATCAATCATAACAACTCTTCAAAGGGATGCGGATTCAGCCAAGACTGCACCCTATGCCTATTCAAAGATGCTCTTGATAACACCCTTGACAAGGCAGAGACAATCCAAATGGTTGAAACCCCTAAAGAACTTGTTGATAAGGGGAAATTCGCCTTAAGATTTTCTACCAAACCCTTGAACTTGGGCGGCAAGACCGTAGCATTGCTGTCCATAGAAGATTTGACCCAAGACAAAGCCCTTGAGCAGATACGCATAGAAAGAGAGAAACTGGCCACAGCATTAGAGACCACAGGCGGAATCTGCCACGAAATCAGCCAGCCTTTGCAGGTTATAAAGGGTTATTGTGAAATCCTGTCAATCCGCAAAGGCTTGACAAAAGATGTGGCCAATGCCTTGTTTAGTATTCAGACAGAAGTTGAAAAACTGGCCCGCCTCACCCATGATCTGAACCATATCACCCGATATGAAACAAAACCTTACCTGAAATCCAAAATCATTGATATTGAAAAATCAGCTAGATAGAAGCTGGTCAAATAGATTGGATACTGCCGGTGAAATTGGATTCTTAATGCAGGCTTGGATAGAAGTGTTATCTTTCTGCTTGCAATCAGGGCATCTGTCAGGTTAATTTGGCCTTGCATTTCCTCTCATCACATCAGTCTAAAAAAAAAGGAGGCGACCATGGAGTATAAACTCTGGAGCAAAATGGGGGGCCTTCGGGCAGAACTAAATAAAGACCTATTAGAACAGATAGAGAACGTTGTAAAAAACGAGATCAAAGAGGGGAAGCTACTTCCTTTTGCAAGGCAATATCCAGACGCCGTAATCCGATTGGATCAAGGGGTTCTGGCAGGCGATCCTAAATACAAAGGGTCCTTATTTGATAAGCAATCTGGCTTCATAGTGATGTTCTCTATCCATGGCGACCTGAGCTTGACAATTGCAACAACCATTTCCATAAAACCTCAGCCGAACCACCATGATTAATTTCTTTATATTTTTATAACCTGATATGAAAACTAAATTTTGTACAATTCTGAACGCCCTGAAAAGCCCCCAAAATGTTGGTATGATTTTAAGAAGTCATGTTGCTCATGGAGGTTCAGAATTGATATTCACTGGTCTGGATCATCCATGGAAGTTCAAAAAAGGGACCCAGTCTTTTTCCAGAAAATTAGAAAAGCAGTGCAACATACTGCACATACCTGATCAATACGACGCTTTGCTATGGTGCAAAGAAAACAATTATACGTCTATCGCATTTGAGATTGCAGAAAATGCCATTTTCCTGGACGAATTTTCGTTTCCAAATTGCTCAGCTATCATCATCGGAAATGAAGAACACGGCCTTGATATTCAGTTTTTAAGCAAGTGCGACCATATTGTGACTATAAAACAATTTGGTGAAGTTGGAAGTTTAAACGTTGCTGTTTCAGCCTCAACTGCAATGTATGAGTTCAACCGTAATTCCACTTGTGTAAATAAAATCGTAGGGAATGAATATCAAATAAAGGAGAGATAGGGAATGCTTGATAACCCGAAAGAAATAAGCGCATTGCTATAATTGCTTGGATACGTACCATAAGTGTCCAGCGAAAGATCCATGAGTATGAATTAATTGCGCAAACATGAAAAAGGCTGTTATCAAAAGACAACAGCCTAAAAAGTTACATTGTATACACTATGTATTCCTAGAACGGAATATCATCATCCGGAATGGCATCCGGTCCACCAGTCATACCCGGATTGGTCTGGCCCTGGAAATTGTCTGAATTAGGTGCCGCTCCGCCCTGCTGCTGGTAGCCGCCACCCTGGTTCTGGTAGCCGCCTCCTTGCTGTTGATAACCGCCGCCCTGGTTTTGGTAGCCACCACCCTGATTGTTGTCCCCTCGACCTCCCAGGAACATGAAATTTGATGCAACGACTTCAGTGGTGTAATGGGTCTGACCATCTTTCTCCCAGGATCGGGTCTGTAGCCTTCCTTCGATATAAATTCTGCTGCCTTTAGATAAATACCGCTCGCAGGTTTCGGCCTGTTTCCCAAAAACAACTATCCGATGCCATTCGGTTTTTTCCTGGCGCTCCCCTGTATTTTTATCCGTCCACTGTTCACTTGTGGCTATGGAAAAATTAACCACTGCCAGTCCTTGCTGGGAATACCTGATTTCAGGATCCCTTCCCAGGTTACCGATGAGCATGACTTTGTTCAAACCTGCCATTATGTCTACTCCTTAAGTTGAGATATGAGTTAAAGTATATCTTATGCGCACAGCCCGCTAAAATTGTCAATCTTGGGATAAAGAAGGACAAGCAATCCTAAGTGGCAAAATGAAATGTGATTGCACTGAAATGACATCCGTTTTTATAGAATAATGTTTTTAGCAACCCATAAAGTTGTTGTCACCATTTGGTTATCACCTCTCTTCTAAAAGCCTAATCAATCCGTATGTTAGCGATCTTAATACATTTGAATTTCAGGACATCCCCTTGACAAGGATGAGATTTTTAATTATGTTGCTATTTAAGTAGCAACAATAAATATGGTCGACGATCAATATGGAAAATAGATCAGCATTAACAAACTTAGGGTTCTCACAATACGAAGCTACCTGTTACATGGCCTTGATGAGCACCCACCCGGTAAATGGTTCACAGTTGAGCAAAATCTCTGGTATTGCCCGTTCCAGGATCTATGATGTGCTACGCAATCTTATTTCCAAAGGGTTTGTTATTGAAGTCCAGTCCGGCCAATATGCCCCTCTGCCTTCGGATGAGCTTATCCGTAGACTGAAACGGGAGTTCGACACCAATATTACCGCTGTTGAAAAAGAGATTTCTAAAGCATCTCAAAAAGAAGATTTTGAATATGTGTGGACCCTGACCGGATATGAAAATGTTATGTCCAAAGCCCAGGATATGATCCGCGCAGCCAAGCAGGAAATATATGTCCGCCTTTTCCCCGAAGCAGATAAACATCTAGGGCAGGAGCTTGCAGACGCTGAAAAAAGAGGGGTTTCGATCAGGTATATTGCCATGGGCGATGTGTCATCCCGGTTTGAAATCCAGGTTACCCATCCGGATAAAGAAAACCTTGCCGAAAAAATCGGGGGCAGATCCTTTGACATTATCACGGACAGAAACGAAGCATTGGTCGGCATATTTGAAGCAGGAAACGAAGATGAATCACCCATCAATTGGACACGGAACCAATGGTTTATCATTGCCAACCGGGACAGTTTGAGGCACGACTTTTACCACTGCTTCCTTGAAAAGACGTTGGACAGGGACCAGTCCCTGACAGAAAAAGAAAAAAAGATATACCAGCTTATAAAACAGGATATTTAAAGGAGGTGAACCATGACCAGCATGAGAAAAATCCACTATTTTGACGGATTTTCCAACGAGAGTGACAAAACAATTCTAAACCTTGAGGAAGACTACGGGGCGCATCATTACGAGCGTATCAAACTTGTAGTCAGGCATGCAAAGGGTTGCTGGCTCACCGACGATAAAGGCAAAAAATATCTGGACTGCCTGGCTGCATACTCGGCAGCCAATCCAGGCCACCATCATCCCACGATAACCAATGCAGTCATGGATGCTTTGATTGGTAATTACGCTTCTGTGCTTTCCAATGTGGTCTACACTGACCCTCTTGGCATTTTTCTGTCTGAAGCTGCCAAATTCGCCCCCCAGATGGCGCCAAGATTCGGTAACTACGGCAACAAAGTTCTTCCTAAAAACGGCGGAGTAGAATCTGTTGAAACGGCCATCAAAACCATGCGGTATTATGGATTTAAACAAAAAAACATTCCTGACGGAAAGCAGGAAATCATTGTATTCAACAACAACTTCCACGGCCGTACCATTTCTGTGGTCTCTTTTTCCTCCAGTAAAAAATACAGTGAGGGATTCGGTCCCCTTACCCCGGGGTTTGTTTCCGTACCCTTTGGAGATGTAGAAGCCGTTAAAAAAGCGATTACTCCTAACACATGCGGCATCCTGGTAGAACCTCTCCAGGGTGAAGGCGGCATGCTGATTCCTCCCAAGGGATTTCTCAAAGGGCTAAGGGAAGTGGCAGACGAAAATGACCTTCTCCTTGTCTGTGACGAGATCCAGGTCGGTATGGGCAGGACCGGCAAGCGGTTCTGCTTTGAACATGAAGGTGTTGTACCTGACGGTGTGATACTTGGTAAAGCGCTTTCAGGCGGACTGGTTCCATTGTCTGTTTTTATCACCAATGCCAAGCTCATGGATATGATCTTCTCCAAGGGTTCGGACGGCTCCACTTTCGGCGGATACCCTCTGGCTTGCGTAGCCGGTACCGCCTCCTTAAAAGTTTTTGAAGAAGAAAAACTGGCAGAACAGTCTGCAGAAAAAGGGGAAAGGCTTAAAAAACGGATCGAAGAAATCGGGAAACGCTCTCCCCATGTCAAAGAGGTTAGAGGACTTGGCCTTTTCATCGGCATCGAAGTAAAAGAAGGCAATGCCATGGATTTCTGCCGCAAGCTTCTGGATTTAGGTGTGGTGGTCAATGACAGCCATGGTCACACCATCCGGATTTCTCCTCCCCTGGTCATCAATGAACAGGAAATGGATTTTATGGTGGAATGTCTTGAAAAGGTTCTTGTACCCTAAATCCTAATAGCAAATTAACTTCAAAAGCAGGTCATTGGTTGTCCAATGGCCTGCTTTTTTCAACACGATCTATTTTAAAAAAATATATCCAACAGACAATACTACCTGCCCCAGTCTCAAACGAAATTTCCGATTGGCCGTGGAGAACAAGGCTGTTCCTTATACAAATACCGGCCCGTTATTCTAAGAAACGGCTGCCGAATTTTTTCCAAAAATCCGCCTGATGCCGTCTTCTTAGAACAAACGAGCCTAAGTGCTCGAACGGCAATACCTTGGTTTGCGTCTTTTGCTATATCAGTATAATTTTGATTCCCATCTCATTGCAATACAGTTTTTACCCAAAAAAACATGAAGTTTTTAAGGGTTTCCCCGATAGACAAGCAAAATATCTCGTGCTACGAAAATAAGCGATTTTCTTAAGGAGGATAGTTTGATTCGGACTTGATCAGGAATCTGAGTTCCTAATGGGTTGTAATTTATTCACACTGTAGCTGGCTGCTTTCAACTAAGACATGACTTTTTATGGAGCATTTTAAGACGAAAAGAGTTCTATATTAGGCATTTAGATGAGTGAGCAGCGAATAAAGGAGGTATTTTGAAGCTGATAAAACTTGCTTGTATTTTCATCCTATTGTTATGTAGCGAACCGGTTATAGCAGGGGACGCCGTTAGTTCTTTGAACGGTAAAATGGCCTTCTCATACGGCGATATGGATTCAAACAGAGGTAAAAATCTAACAGGTAGTGTTAGCAGTCCAATAAGTAAAAACATTGGAATTCAGATAGACGGGCTTTACACGAATGTTTCAGATCGGGATTTTTATGGTGCGGGAATACAAATCTTTTGGCGAGATTCAGAAATAGGATTACTTGGAGGATCTTTTGCCGGTGTTAACGAAAGCGACATGTATTCTTTAACAGGTGGTTTTGTGGGAGAATATTACTTGGATTTGTTCACCTTTGGACTGAGTGCCGGTTACGCAAAAATCAATTATGACAATCCAGTGCTTTTTATTGATACAGATAAAACCGAGCCATACATAGGTTGTTCAATCGGCGTTTATCCAATTGATGACCTGTTATTTGAGTTTGCATATAATTACGTATTTGAAAATCACTTATACCAATGTAATATCGAATATCAGACACCATTAAATGGTCTCTGCGTCTTTGCAGACCTTGCAAAAGGCGATAATGATTATGACCAATCCTTATTCGGGCTTAGATACTATTTTGGCAAACAAAAAACATTGAAAAAACGTCATCGTGAAGATGATCCTCAAAATGCAGTGAACGGCGTATTGTCCAATATCGGTACCTATGGTGCTGAATATAATGCTTCAGTCAAAAAATATAATGCAAGAGCCCAAGCATATAACGAGAACCTTTTAAATGATCCTGGCATCACCCCTCTTTTATTCGAGCAGTATGCAATGCCTGTATATGATAATCCAGATGATTTTGGATTTTTATTGAGTACTCCCTATGAGGATTTTTAAATTCAGCTCGTAGATTTTTATCAAAAAGTATTTCGAGTTCAACAAGAAAAGACCAATGGATTTCCCCTTGGTCTTTTCTTTTGTTTGCGAGTATCTAATCAGCTAATAATTAAAGCTGTTTCCTTCTCCAAGAGTTAGGTGAAAAATCTATTTATGGAATTCTCATAAAATATATTCCTTTATAATGCGGTTAGATTAATTATCGGCAGTACCCTCAAAAGAAGGTATTGCCATTTGAGCACTTAGGCTCGTTAGTTCTAAGAAGACGGCATCAGGCGGATTTTTGAAAAAAATTCGGCAGCCGCTTCTTAGAACTAACGAGCCGGTTTTTGTTATATGGGATACCCTTG
>JAKSAU010000596.1 GCA_022361535.1 Desulfobacterales bacterium | reverse complement strand
TCTGGAGCCGATACCCCGAATCGAACGGAGGACATTCTCATTACAAGTGAGATGCTCTACCAACTGAGCTATATCGGCTAATCCCTGTCGCACAAACTTCTGCACGACAAAAAGACCGGGAGATAATATCAGAGCATTTTCAGTTTATCAACCCCTTTTTTTCCAAAAGAGAGGAAACCTCAAAGAGCCAAGCATACTTTCGCCATGAAAAACTCCATCCAACTCCGATATACTCTTTTTTAAGCCCATTTACTCTATTTTTCAAACAGCCACCCAAAACAATTATATTGATTTGGGGCACAACAACCACACAAACTATTATAATTATACTATTTTTATTTAAAACTCAAGGAAAAATACTTTTGAAGAAGCATCACATATTTTTACCATTAACCACCTTCACATCTCTGGCACCTTTACACCGACAAAACACCCATTAACCTTTAAAAAACAATAGTTTCACGTGTTTTTCATTGACATTCCACGCATTATCTACTAACTAAGGCCACAATCGATAATAGTGTTCTGTAAGGAGAAGAATGAATACTCGAATACTGGCTGTAACGTTTATTGCTATATTTTTTATCACCGGATGCCAGCAGTCTCAAATGTCTGCCAGCAAACCTGTCTCAACCCAGACTTTTACCACACCCCCTTCTGAAGGCACCCAATCCAACGGATCTGATAACCAAAAAACCGTATCTGAAAGTGTACCAGCGGTTCAAGAAGAAGAAGGAAAGCAACAAACAACCGCCAACGGTGAAAACTGCCCTGTGGACAAGAGCACAGGGGAACCGGTAAAAAACACCGATCAGAAAAAAATTGACGAAGCTCTAGAGCTTTGCACTATTGCTCAAAACTATTGGGAAGAAGGCAATTTAGAAGACGCCTTAAGCAGCTTAGATTCTGCATATTACCTTATCTTAGAGATCGACCATCATGCTTCAGCCGAACTAAGCCAGCAAAAAGAAGATATAAGATACCTGATCTCCAAACGGATACTTGAGATCTATGCATCCCGCCAGATTGTTGTAACCGGCCGTCACGAAGCCATCCCTGTTACAATGAACGCCCACGTCAAAAATGAAATTAAGAGGCTCACAGGCCCGGAACGCAAATTTTTCATCCAATCCATGGAACGGTCTTACCGTTACCGGCCTTACATAGTCCAGGAGCTGAAAAACGCGGGTCTGCCAGAAGAAATATCCTGGCTGCCTCTGATCGAAAGTGGCTTTAAAATCAGGGCTCTTTCCTCTGCAAGAGCGTTAGGGCTATGGCAGTTTATTCCATCCACCGGACACAAATTCGGCCTCACAAGGAATTATTATATTGATGAGCGCATGGACCCTGAAAAAGCTACACAGGCAGCCATTGCTTACCTAAAAGAACTCCATAACCTGTTTGGAGACTGGACAACTGCACTTGCTGCATACAATTGCGGTGAGTATCGTGTGCTCAGAACCATAAGAAGACAAAAAATTAATTATCTTGATAATTTTTGGGACCTATACCAAAGCCTCCCCAGAGAAACGGCCCGATATGTCCCCCGCTTTTTAGCAACCATCCATATCGTCAACAATCTGGATAAATACAACATCACTTTAAATTCTCCCAAAGAACCTTTGGCCTACAAAAAAATTGAAATTAAGAAGCAGGTCCGGCTCCGAGACATTGCCAAGGAAATTAACGTAAGCACAAAAGAGCTGACTACACTCAACCCGGAACTCAGGCATGCACTTCTGCCTCCTGACACATATGCCGTAAAAATTCCTGAAGCAAAGGCCGATTTATTTATAGCAAAACTGGACAAAATCAAAACGACGTATACCCCACCCCCTATGTACGTTTACCACAGGGTCCGCAGGGGAGACACTTTGTCGGGAATCGCCAGAAAGTATAAGACTTCGGTTAAAGCCATAACCCGGTGCAATAATATTTCCAAAAGCCATCGTATTATTGCAGGCAAAGTATTGAAAATTCCAAGCAGAAATTATCCGGGCACAAGTTATGCGGCCGCGTCTGTTTCAAAAACGGTCATTCCGCCTGGCAAATCTGTTACCTATAGAGTACGCAGGGGTGATAACCTTTGGCTCATCGCCAAAAAGTTCTCCACTACAACGAAACAGATCATGGCCCAGAATAAGTTATCCAGCACAACCTTACACATTGGCCAGGCCCTGACTATTTCTTCGGGCAGTCAACTTGCGGCTCCAGGTAAAAACGCAAGCACTTATAAGGTTAAATCCGGGGACAGCCCGTTTCTAATTGCCAAAAAACACAATATGTCCTTAAACCGCCTGCTGGCATTGAATCATCTCAATAAAAGAAGCAAGATTTATCCGGGACAGCAGCTTATTGTCGAATAGGTTTTTAGGGTGTTGCACGGCCGAGGTTTTTGACTTGCCTAAGTCCAACCAATCGTGTATAAGGATTGGTCGTGTTTGCGGACAAGAATAAATTTTTGCCCCCGTAGCTCAGTGGATAGAGCATAGGATTCCTAATCCTTGAGCGCAGGTTCGATTCCTGCCGGGGGTACCACTTTCAAGCCAACCTAATCAGATTTAAAAGATTCCTGATTTTTATCAACAAAAATTCAACGCGTCATATTGTTAGCTTCTGCTAAATCGGTATAATTCCAAACCAACCTGATCGTCTTGCCAGTGCATAAATAAAAGATAGGCGAAGTCTCTAATTTAATAAGTTTTTTGTTATGCAATGTAATGGGAGTCTTGACAAAACATCCCCTTACTACCGCTCAATGCATCATTGATGTAATGGGCACCTCCGCTGACGGTAGCAAGGGGATATTAAAAATTATAGTTTATCTATCATATGGGCATGCCAGTCAAGTCTTTATTAACAACCCTGCAAAATATGCAACAGACCTCATAAAACCTGCATAAATATTTATTTACAAGAGGCCCATCATATGACATACCTCTTATCGCAAGGTTAGCATTACAGGCCTGATGCTCCCCAAAAGAGATGGGCACCTCCACTGTTTTGCGTTGCCGATAATCAAGGATCCGTTTTAAGCGATGACGGATCCTTGATTCATTTGGAGTCATTCATTAGATACCGGATGTCTTTATTTTTATTCCTTGTTGAAACTCGGTTGGTGACAATCGATGCCCTTCAGTATAATTAACTCCTATTTCAATAACATTGATTTTGACATGTCTTTGGTGTATAAAATTGTTTTTTAAATCAAACACGAAGTAATCACATCCAGGAAAACCATGCCTGACAACTTGAAAAGACCAGAGCTACTTGCACCTGCCGGTAACTTTGAAAAATTGGAAATTGCTGTTCATTATGGCGCAGACGCCGTGTACTTGGCTGGAAAGGATTTCAGCCTGCGAAATTTTTCAGGCAATTTCACCGACAAGGAATTGGAAGAAGCTGTAGCCTTTGCCAGGAAACGTAACGTAAAAGTTTACCTGGCATGCAATATATATTCAAGAAACCATGAACAGGACAAAATCAAGACGTTTTTAGAGAAAACAGGTCGGATAAACCCTGACGCCATTATCATTTCAGATCCTGGAATTGTCATGCAGGCAAGGCAGCTTATCCCTGAAATCGATATTCACTTAAGTACCCAGGCCAATACCACAAACTATAATACAGCCCTGTTTTGGCAGCAGTTTGGTGTAAAACGGGTCAACCTTGCCAGGGAACTTTCTCTTGAGGAAATCAAAGGCATAATTGCGCATACGGATGTTGAAACCGAAACATTCATACACGGTGCTATGTGCGTATCATATTCGGGCCGATGCCTGTTGAGCACCATCTTAAGCAAAAGGGACAGCAACAGAGGATTGTGCAGCCACCCCTGCCGTTGGAAATATTCAGTGGTGGAAGAGATGCGACCTAACGAGTTTCATCCCATTTTAGAAGATGACAGAGGGGCTTACATCTTCAATTCAAAAGACATGTGCATGATAGAGCATATTCCTGAGTTGATCAATGCAGGCATAAGTTCCCTTAAAATCGAAGGGCGAATGAAGGGGATCAATTATCTTGCCTCGGTTGTCAAAACCTATCGTAACGCAATTGATGCGTTTATGGCTGCACCGGATTCATATAAGGTCAAACCTGAATGGCAATCAGAGCTTTACCATGTCTATCACAGGGCTTATTGCACAGGTTTCTATTTTGGCCACCCTGATGATGCCACAGACCAGGCATTGAACCGGACCAATATACATGAGGGAAAAATCCACAGCTTTATCGGTAAGATACTTGATTGCGGCGAAGATAACCTGTGCCGCGTTGAGATCAGGAACAAACTGGTCCCGGGAGATGAAATAGAGATTCTCAGCCCCCAAGGACCAGCCAGAAAGACAACGGTGATATCGTTAATAGATGAAAACGGATCGCCCATTGAAAATGCACGACCAAATACCGAAGTTTTTTTACAGATAAATGAGAAGGTTTTTGTGAACGATATCATTCGCAAACTTTAGGGGGATGCGGCGTTTTACCGATATCTTTAGTTTGACTTTCTATATTCTTTTCTGTAAATTATGCGAATACCGGTGTAATTTTATCATCTCTATGACAACCTTTCAGGAGAGTTAATATGTTTGAAGACGACGAAACCCTACAAATGTACATCGAAGAGTCGCTGGACCACTTAGGTGATATTGAAAGTGATCTTTTAACGATCGAGGAAGGTGGTGATAACATCGACCTGGATCTGGTGAACAACGTTTTCAGAGCTGCTCATTCCGTAAAGGGCGGAGCCGGGTTTATGGGGCTTACCACCATCAAGGACCTTGCGCATCATCTTGAAAACGTATTGGGTCTTATCCGAAACAATGAACTAACGCCCAACTCCCAGAGGATCAGTGTGTTGTTAAAAGGGTTTGATGAGTTGGAAAACCTTTTAAACAACATTGATACCAGCAATGAGGTGGATATTTCAGCCCATGTCACGGCACTTGAAAATATCACCAAGTCTTCCCTGCCCGAAGAAAAGCAGGATATGGTGTCGGAGGTTGTGGATATTGTTCTTAGAGACGGGCGCGCCTTTCACCAGGTATCACTTTACGAGATTGAAAAATACAAGGCCGAAGGAAAAAACTTGTTCCTGGTTGAATATGATCTTATTCATGACATCCAGCGAAAAGATAAAAACCCCATTGAAGT
>JAKSAU010000905.1 GCA_022361535.1 Desulfobacterales bacterium | reverse complement strand
GGTAAAAGATCAGATAAAGACGGAGAAAAACGAATTCCCTCACGGGTTCTCGAAGAAATAATCCACCAGCATGTCAAGCGGGGCAACAGGAAACTGGAAGTCCAGGCCTTTGGCCAGCATGGTATTGGCGGACGGCTTTGGGAAGCTGGCAACGAAGAAATGAATATCCGGATCATTGGCCACTCCGGCCAACGGACCGGTTCCTTAGGAAATGCAAATACCAAAATCGAAATAATGGGCCCGGCGTCTGACGATATTGGATGGCTCAATGCGGGCGCTGAAATTACTGTCCACGGGTCTGCCTCCAATGGTGCCATGAACGGTGCGGCCCAGGGTAAAGTTTTTATAGGCGGCTCCATTGGTGCCCGTGGTATGACCATGACCAAACGCAACCCCAGGTTTGAACCACCTGAGCTCTGGGTACTTGGATCTGCCGGAGACTATTTCGGAGAATTTATGGCCGGTGGTATCGCTGTTATCTGCGGCCACGGCTGTGATGACCGGGATCGTCTTTTAGGCCACCGCCCACTTGTGGGCATGGTTGGCGGAAACGTTTTTGTCAGAGGAGATGCCAAAGGATTTTCAGACAAAGATGCCAAGGAAGTGGACCTGGATGATCAAGACTGGAAATGGTTGACCACCAACCTCAAATCATTCCTTAAAAAAGTCAAAAAACAGGATCTTTACGAACACCTTTCCAACCGGGCTGACTGGCGTCTTTTTACTGCTAAAACCCCACAGGAAAAAGCAGACGGTCCGGACCGGCCTTCTATGGCCTGGTTCAGAGACCAGGTTTGGGATGCGGAACTTGGACGTGGCGGCCTTATCGGTGATCTCCAGGAAACCGAGAAAGGCACAATCCCATTGATCGCCAAAGGCGAGTTGAGAAGGTATATCCCGGTTTGGGAACAGGGCAGATACATATCTCCCTGCCAGGCTGCCTGTCCTACAGGTATTCCGGTGCAAGACCGCTGGGCCATGGTCCGGGCGGACAATATTGACGAGGCCATCTCCATGGGCCTTGAATATACACCCTTTCCGGCAACAGTCTGCGGGTATCTGTGCCCGAGCCCCTGTATGGCATCATGCACCAGAAACCTGTCTTACATGAGTCCCATTGACGTCCGTCTTTTGGGTAAAGCCGGACAAGAGGTTAAACCACCTAAACCTGCACGTAAATCACGTAAAAAGGTCGCAGTCATCGGTGGCGGCCCCGGTGGTATTTCAGCAGCCTGGCATTTGACCCTCAAAGGCCATACACCAACCGTATTTGAAACAGGCAAGGCCATTGGCGGAAAAATTTCCTCTGTGATTCCTGGATCACGTGTGCCGGCAGAGACGCTTGATGATGAACTGGCCCGTATCAAATCCTTCATCAAAGACATACGGCTGGGTGAAGAGATCGATGCGGATAAATTTTACAAGATAAAAAATGATTTCGATTTTACCGTAGTTGCTGCGGGAGCTAAAAAACCGAGAACGCTTCCTGTAAAAGGCATTGAACGGGCAGTATACGCCAATGATTTCCTGGAGCAGGCCAAGGCAGACAAGGTCAAGCCAGGTAAAAAAATCGTGATCATCGGTGCCGGTAATGTGGGCTGTGATGTGGCCACAGAAGCCCATCGCCTGGGTGCCAGAGATATCACCCTTATCGATGTACAGAAGCCTGCAGCATTTGGTAAAGAAAAAGAAGATGCCGAAGCCTGCGGCGCAAAATTCCGCTGGCCCGTTTTCACCAAAGAAATCATGGCCAAAGGGGTTAAGCTGGACGACGGTGAAATTTTACCGGCCACCACTGTGGTGGTTTCCATAGGTGATGTACCTGATCTTTCTTTCCTTGGAAATGAGCTTGAGTTGGAAGACGGCTTTGTCAAAGTAGAGCCATCTGGCCGCACCTCTGATTCGAGAGTATTTGCCATTGGCGATGCTGTGGGTATTGGCCTTATTACTGACGCCATAGGTGCCGGTAAAAGAGCGGCCCAATCCATTGACCAGATCATCAAAGGCAAGGCTCCGGATATTGAGGAACTGCCCCCGATGATAGACAAACAGCGGGTATCCCTTGCTTATTACGACCCCAGGAAAGATGCCAGTAACATGGATGCCTGTGGTGAGGACTGTGCCTCTTGCGGTAACTGCCGTGACTGCGGTATCTGCGTGGCAATCTGCCCTGAAGCAGCCATTAACCGTGTAGAAAAAGCCACCGGATTAATCACCTGAAGACCCTAATGCGGATTCTAGGCAAAAACCTTTTCCCCTTCTCCCAGCTTTAATTTATGGTGACAGGTGTTCAAACTTTCGTTTACAGCAG
>JAKSAU010001052.1 GCA_022361535.1 Desulfobacterales bacterium | reverse complement strand
TATGGTAATTGAATTTTCAAACGGATTTGGTGAAACCAAGATATGCTGTAGTGGATTAACCGCTTGGATATTCGGATTTCCTCTTGAAACATACAAGTCAGAAACGTCGTCGGCGTCCAATACATAATTGTAAAATCTTAACTCATCCATATTGCCTTCGAAAAATCTCACATCTGTTTGAATAGAACCTACCACAATTCTTGTTGGTGACGTACGTTCTCCAACAGGACCAGTTCCGGTAGTTTCTAAACTTCCATTAACATATATCTTCATTTCACCGGAAGTACTATTTCGCGTTAAAACCACATGGTGCCAATTACCATCGTTCACCGAAGTTTCGGACATGATGGTGTAGTCTACATTCCCAATACCAAATGCTACTTTTTCGTTCAACAATGAGCTTCCAAAATCCTCTGCTGCCCCGCCTACTTCAGCATCAATTAGCCCATAACCCCGGAACCACTTTAGTACCGTTTCTTCCTGGCTTGTCATCTCCGTTTGCATGTAAAATGAAATGGAGAAATTCTTTTCAATCATTTTAGGTAATTCAACCTGAGCATCCGAAGCGCTATCAAGCTTAGCAAATGTGTACCCTGAACTGCTATCAATAGCAGCGCCACCCAAAAAGGTTCCATCGTAACGCGTGGTTGAATCGCTGGCATCCTCATCGAAGGAATAATAGGCAACGAGCTCGGGAATGATGACTTCAGGGTCGCATGTGTCTCCTATACCGTCCAAATCAAGGTCTTTCTGATCCGGGTTTGCACTTAACGGGCAGGTATCTTCCAGATCATAAACTCCATCTCCGTCCATATCCAGATCACAGGAGTCTCCAAGGTGGTCCCCGTCCAAATCGTGCTGACTGGCATTGGAAATGTAAGGGCAGTTATCCACTTCGTTAAGGATTCCATCATTATCGATATCATCGTCACAAGCATCGCCTATACCGTCACCATCGATATCCGACTGATTGGGGTTATTTACACCGGGACAATTGTCGTCTATTTC
>JAKSAU010000416.1 GCA_022361535.1 Desulfobacterales bacterium | reverse complement strand
GGCAAAAATAAAAATACCGAATATAAAAATGACGATGCGTCTCATGATACGATTCCTCATAAAATAAGGTTATAGACAGCGGTTCAGGCAGTCTTCCGGGAAGAGTAGGGCAGCCAGACCGTTCCCATTAACATAACGCACCCTTTTAAGAGTTCAACAGGATTTTTATTTCCGGAAGATAATCGGAAACCACTTAGGCGAGGATCGGTTTTAAGCTACCAGATTCCGTTTCCAGAACAGGAGTCCGGGATGATGGCATTGGCATTCATTCCCTTCACATCTCGCTTCAACGGAATGTTTTGGCGACCCGACGATGCCTTCATGAAATTTGTTCTTATGATGGGGTAAACTGCAGCAGTGATGCATTACAATATCTCTTTCGATCGACCGGGGAACCCGCTTGGGGGTTATACTCAAATATTCACAAACCATCGCATCACCTATCCTGCTTTTTCCAAGGCACAACATGGCAAATTGTTAAGCAAAAACGGGGCCAGACCCGACATGCCGCCCGGGTCTGGCCAAATCAGCCTATATGTGGGAGTTGAGGGCAAATAAAAGTTGGAATTTTGACAAGTTCGTTGGCAGAGCGTCAAGAAAGTTGGCGGAAAATCCGTATCTGGGCAAGGAACTGCAGAGGGATCTGACAGGATACCTGACCTATCGGTTCAGAAGATACAGAGTCATCTATACGATTGACGATGATCTAAAAACCGTCACCGTGCATCTGGTCCGGCCGCGGAGAAATGTATATGAACTGCTTTCGGAGCTTATTGAAGAATAGCTAGTTCCGGTAGGATCTGTCTCTATTTCCGGTCCAGCAGCTCCCGGATATGCTTCCGGGCCACGTTCATGAAGTCGGGCAGGGCGCGGGCCAGGGACTCGGTCAGTTCGGTGCCCCAGTCGATTTTATCGGGCTCGATGCCCACGACCCTGAGATAGGGGCGGTGGCCCCGCATCTCGGCCATGCCCAGGGAATCCAGCAGGTCGATGTCGTGGAGGGAGAGCAT
>JAKSAU010001296.1 GCA_022361535.1 Desulfobacterales bacterium | reverse complement strand
TTTGTTTTCCAGCACCCCGATTCGTTCGATCTCCACTTCCACTTTATCCCCTGGCATCAGGTACACAGGTGGATTCCTTGTAAATCCGACGCCTTCGGGTGTGCCTGTAAGAATTAGGGTGCCCGGCAGCAATGTGCAGGATTGAGATAGATAGGAAATAATTTTTGCTACCGGAGCCACCATGTCACTTGTGTGGCTATTTTGCATAGTTTCACCATTTACCTGGCATTTAATGGTTAAATCCTGGGGATCACCCACTTCATCAGGTGTTACCAGAACCGGGCCACAGGGGCAGAAAGTATCAAAACTTTTGGCCTTCACCCACTGGCCTGCACCGGCATGTTTCTGCCATCTTCGGGCAGATATATCATTGGTACAAGTGTATCCCAACACATAATCAAGCGCTTGTTCTTCAGGGACATTTTTAACAGGTTCTCTGATAACAACCCCTAGCTCAGCTTCATAGTCCACTTCAGGCGGATCGGACGCACACGTTGGAATTACGATGGCGTCATTGTTTCCAACCACAGCACCGGGGTTTTTCATGAACACGGCAGGGTATTTAGGCATCTCAAGCCCGGTTTCTTTAGCATGGCGCCTGTAATTCAACCCGATACAGATAACAGCCGGAGGGGATGCAACCGGCAGAAGAGTTACCACCTTGACACGGTTGCCTGTATCCTGGAATCCTTGGGATATATCAAACTCAAGCAAAGATGCGGTTTCCCCATCATATCCCGTTCCCCTGGCAATGGTTCCTTGATCCGTGATAAAGCGTATGATCTTCATTGATGTATCCTTTATTTTTATATCTGTTTGGGCTACCTTTGATAACGTTATGACCCAGGGTAAAAAAAATGAAAAGTGTTTTTAAAGGCAACCTTCATAAAAAAACAGACAAGAGCGATGCAGACCTCATCCTCCTGATCCTTGCATCTCAGTCTATTGAGTCCAGGCTCGATACTGAAAAAGACGGAAACTGTAATATTTTGGTGCCGGAACAAAGCTTCTCTAAAGCCAGTGCCCACATCAGGCAATATGCCAAAGAAAACCAGACCATCTTAAAGAAAATTACCCACCTGCCTGCCAACACTTTTTTTTCTCCGACAGCATTGGTTACAGGACTGATCTTAATACTTATTCATTATATCTGCATAAGTAAAGGGATTCACCGCCAGGCTATTTTTCAGTTCGGTGTTTCATCCTACTTTCTAAGCCAGGGAGAAAGTTACAGGGCGATAACTGCTCTTTTTCTACATAGTGATACTGCCCATCTGCTCGGTAACATAGGAGGCATACTGGCACTGGTCGGCCCCCTGATAAGGCTGACCGGTTACGGATCCGGCTTGTTCCTGATCCTGTGTGCCGGCACCACAGGAAACCTGATCTCTGATGGTCTTGGTCATGATGCCCGGATTTCCATTGGTGCATCCACTGCGATCATGGCTTCGGCAGGCCTTCTTGCAGCCCGGCAAATGGTTCTTGGGACGACATATCGGTTTTCCTTATTTTCAAAACTGAAAGGGATTGCCCCTTTTGCAGCAGCCGCAACGCTGATGGCTATGTTCAGTCATGGAGAAAACACAGATGTGTCAGCTCATTTTTTCGGATTTCTTTCAGGGGTGGGAATAGGGATTATATATTTCCCTGCATCTGTTGTTATTTTTGGGGCAGCTGTTGAACGCTTCTTTCTGGCGTTCGTTCTTTTGATTTTGTCAGGAACGTTGCTTCAAAGTTTTTGACACTTAGCTTTCTTCGATGGGAACAAGGCTTCCCTTGTTTTGGTCAGCCTTAATACAGGCCACCATATGGTCTTTAAAAATCTCCTTTGATTCAGGTCGAACTTGGCTGCATTCTAAGCCTGCGATGGGACAACGGGTATGAAAAACGCATCCTTTTAGCGGATTGGCAGGGCTTGGCACTTCATCATTGAGAAGAATACGTTTACGCTGTCGTTCCAAAACAGGATCCGCCACAGGAATCGCAGAGATCAGGTTTTAGGTGTATGGGTGAAGCTGGGTACTGAAAGGCCTGTCCCGTGTGGTCAATTCCACCTCTTTTTGCAGATCTTCGAACAAATTGACTGGGCCTGGATGGATACATCCAGGGCAGAAATCGGCTCGTCTATACTTTCCAAGCGGTTAGGAACCGATTATCAACGTTTCCCAGCCACGCTGGTCAGGTTAAATTAATCCAGATTTTTCCCTCCCCGTATATGTGACGCACAAATACGAGCATGTTCCCGTGCAAGAAATCTTGCTTTGTCCCGATCCTGTTCAACAATGGCATTCAAGATCGGAATATGACGGTTAAGGGCTTTTTCCCAGTCCATAACACTTTTGGCATACTGCACCAGGAACGAGTGGATCTGCATGTGAAGGGCTTGGTACATGGACAGGAAAAAATCGTTGCCAGCCATACGGACTAGGGTCAGGTGAAAGGTATAATCTCGTTGGGCAAACGTTTCAGCATCTACAATCTGACCAGCATCAAACTTCAAAAGTTTTTTCAACATAAGGATATCATTTTCGGTTCTTGTTTCAGCCACTTTGGCCGCAATTTCGGACTCAATTGTGTTTCGGGCCTCAACCAAGTCGTTCATACGCTCTGTATTTATCTGGGGGAACAAAGGTATCAACACATTGTCCAAAGCAGGTATAGATATGGATTCGCTTACAAACGCACCTTTGCCGTGATGAACCTGGATGATGCCCCATGCAGCAAGTTTGGCCAAAGCCTCCCTTAACGTAAGACGGCTGACATCGTATTCTTTGAGAAGCTCCTGTTCGCTTGGCAGCTTAGTGCCAGGTCCAAACTCACAATTACGGATTCGCTCTTTCAAACTTTCCAAAACAGCCTCAGACGCAGTTATCTTCTTTATCGGTATTGCCATTTTCCCCCTCTTTAGTTTGAATTTACTCTTTTTCCATATGCTACTGATCAGATAAGTGTCAAGGCAAATCTCAAATTTTATTAGACCATTAGACACAGATCCGTCCAAAAAGAAGATCTTTGATTTGAAAAAATCACTGTTTCTTGCATCCCCCTACCCCGCAAACAGTCCTGAAAACTCTCAAATTATGATAATTCCTATATTTTCAATAATTTATAAATCTCTTTTGATTATAGAAGGATTGTGATAAGAAATTTTACTGTCCCATACCGGACCTGTTCTTGATCAAAAACCGCTTTACCGGAAAATGGAGGACTAATATGAATGACTCATCCCCCGGCATCCTGGTTTTGGGCGGCGGTGTTGCCGGCATGTCAGCGGCCCTTGCCCTGAAACACCAGGACCTGTCGATTCACCTGGTAGAAACCCAGAATCATCTCGGCGGAAACGCTTCAGCCTGGGCCTGTATGGCCACAGATACCTGTCAAAACTGCGGGGCCTGTTTGGCCCTGGAAATGGTGGAACAGGTTAAACAGGCCGACAATATATCAATCCATCTCAACACCCATATCACTGAATTAAACCGGACAGACAACGGCATGGATGCCCTTTTGGCCAATGGAGAAACCATTGCGGCATCAAGGGCTGTTATGGCCACAGGGTTTACACCTTTTGATCCGGCAGGTTTGCCATCACTGCATTCCTTGGAGCATAAAAAGGTAATCACCACTGCCGAACTCAATACCCTGATACAGCAGGGCAGACTGGAAGAGATGGCAGGACCGTCCCCTTCAATTGCTTTTCTTCAGTGTGTCGGATCAAGAAACAGGGAACAAAACAGGGATTACTGCTCTCAGGTCTGCTGCAAAATTTCCATGCGCCACGCCAGAAAGATTCTCCATTTGATGCCGGATGCAGATATTTCGCTCTTTTATATGGATCTTCAAATCATTGGAAAAGAAGCCAGGTCTATGGCTGATCAGCTGTCTTCGAATGTCAGGTTGATCCAGGGTGTACCGGCAGAAATACTTGAAAACAAGACAACCGGAAAACTGTCAATGGTAACAGAAGCTCCTGGTACAAGAACCAGAGTAACTTCTGAATTTGACATGGTTGTCCTATCCGTGGGTATGGTTCCGGATCACCAAACAACTAAGCTCTCCACCACTCTGGGAGCCAGCCCTAATACCTGGGGATTTTTCAATACAACAGATGCTGAACCCGGAAATGACATTGTGATTGCCGGCTGTGCAAAAGGTCCCAAAGACATCTTGAATTCAATCCAGGACGGACGGATTGCCGCAGCCTCAACCCTCAAGTCCTTAGGACTTGCAGCACCGCCGGAAACAAGCATTGCAGTACTTGGTGACGGCGACCAAGCCAAAGCTGTTACCCACGCCCTTTCAGATAGGGGCTATGGAGACACCGTCAAAAACTTAAGTCCAGCCGGACTTATTTCCATAGGCGGAACAGCAGGTAATTTTTCCATTTATTACCGGGAGGGTGAAACAAAAAAGGTACTGAGCTGCAGTGCTGTCATTGCAGCACCTGATGCGGCCAGCCAGTCCCATACCAATGAGTTCAAAGGCGCTGTTTCCCTTACCGACTATGTAAATCAATCGGTGCAAGACCGACCGGACAAAGCCCTCATTCTTTTGGATTATTTTGGACCAGAATCCAAAGACAGGGCCAGAAAAGCTCTCACTGCAGCCGTTGACGCAAGATCAATGGGCAAAGAAGTTGATATCCTGATGAATAAAATCCTGGTCCACGGGCCAGAAGGCCAAAAGCTTTTTGACCAGGCCAGGAAAACCGGTGTCGGCTTTTTAAGATATGAGACCCCTTCCGATATAAAGATTGAATCCCTGGATAAGGGGTTTAAAGTCACCCTCAAAGAAGCCACCCTACCCGGCCTCGAACTGACGCTTGATCCTCTTGTTTTGGTTGTTCCCGACACCTTGACTCCGGCACCGGGATTTGACGATTTTGCCCAACTGCTTGGTACAGGCCTTGACCGGGAAGGCTTTCTTCAACCGGCAAATACCAGGCACCGCCTGGTAAGAAGTATGAGAAAAGGCATCTTTTTTACAGGGTCCTGCCATGACGACATAGATGCCGATGATATGGCTCTTGAAATCGAAGCCATACTGGCTGATCTGGAAACAAAGCCACAGAGTCAGGCCGCACCTGCAGAAACTGCAGTGGTCATAAATGAAAAAAAATGTGCCAAATGCCTGACCTGCTACAGGGTCTGTCCACACAATGCCATCACCCTGAATGCAAAGCAGCGTCCCGAGATAAACCAGGATGCCTGCTTTTCCTGCCAATCTTGTGTATCCAACTGTCCGGCCTATGCCATTGAATCCCAGGGGCAGTCCAACGAGGATTTTGCTGCCCGCTCAACCAAAGGAAAGACCCTGGTATTTGCCTGCGAACGATCTGGTGTGCTTGCGGCAAGGGATTTGCCCGACACAACAGAGCTGGTCTCCTTGCCCTGCGCATGCCGTATCAGTCCTGACATGATCCTCAACGCCCTTGTCCAGGGAACAGACCGGGTCATTGTTTCGTCCTGCCATGAAGGCAATTGCCGGTCCGGTGACGGCAGTACCATTGCCCGCCAGGGCGTGGCAGCCGTATCCACCCTGCCCGGTCTGCCGGACAACAAAGTATTGTGGCAGCCTGTAGCAGCCAATGAACCCCATATTTTTTCCCGCCTGGTGTCAAAGGCTTAAAACGAGGATACGACCATGACAAACGTAAATATAAATAAAGATTCTGAACTGGCCCGGTATTTAAAGGAAATGGGAAAAGGCGGCAATATCAGTGAATGTCTGACCTGCGGTGCCTGTAACTCAAGGTGCACCTGGTTTGACGGCCAGGACGGCCCCATGCCAAGGCAAATTGTCCGCATGGCAGCCCTCGGCCTGGACAAGCAACTGATACAAAGCCGCATGCTCTGGGACTGCCTGGTCTGCAACCGCTGCACCGAGGGCTGCCCCATGGGCATCCAGATGGATAAAGTCGTCACAAAAGGCAGAAGCCTGGCAGATGCAAATGACCAGATACCGGAAGACATTCAAAAAGGGATAAAAAACCGACTCGAATTGGGCGATGTCAACGGCCTGACCAAAGAAGAATTTGTGGAAACCGTTGAATGGGTATCAGAGGAATTTGTTGATGAGGTAGAGGATGAAGAAGCGGAAATCCCCCATGATAAAAAAGGCGCCAAATTCTTATACCTGCCTAACCCCAGGGAATTAGGCATCAACCTGCTCCATTTAACTGCCATGGCAAAGCTCTTTTATGCCACAGGCGAGACCTGGACCATGTCGGCCGCACATACTGATGTCACCAATTGGGGCTATTTTGTGGGCAAACAGGATATCGCTGAAAAAATGGCACTTATGGTGGTGGAACCTGCAGAAGAATTAGGCATTGAAACCATGGTGTTAAGCGAATGCGGTCACGGATACCATGTACTCAAATACCTGCTGCCTGAAATTATCGGCAGGGAAGCCAAATTTTCTGTCATGAGCATTCCTGAACTTGTGGTGGAATATGCGAAAAAAGGGGTATTGAAATTTGACCCGTCTGTACACCCCCATAAGATCGCCTACCACGACCCCTGCAATATTGCCAGAAAATCAGGTGGATATGATGCGCCCAGAGAACTTTTAGCCATGTGCTGTGAAGGGGTGGTTGAACTAACCCCCAACCGTGAAGACGGTATTTGCTGCGGTGGCGGCGGCGGTATTCTCCAGGACAGCAGTTCAACCAAGAAAAGAATGATCACAGGCAAGCCCAAGGCCGACCAAATGAAAGCAACAGGGCTTGAGCATATCGCAACGGCATGTCTTTCCTGCCACCGGCAACTTGGAGAGTTGTCAAATCATTTTAAACTTGAGATGAAAGTGGATACCGTGGCCTCTTTGGCCTCTGAAGCACTGATCATATAGATATCAGCCGTGCCTTCCGGACAGGTCGGATGGCACGGCCTTGAAACAAGATGAATCTAATCATTATCCCGGACATATTCGGCCGCACTCCTGCCCTGGACCGCCTGGCAGAAAGGCTTTGTATCCAATTATCAACCGTTGAGGGTAATACGGACACAGAGCCGCATGCAGAAACCTGCATAAAGACGGCCCTAACAATCGACATCATTGACCCTTATGACGGTTTGTATTTTTTCCGGGAAGACCAGGCCTACAAATATTTTAAAGCCAACCTGGGTGTACCGGGTTACAGCCGGATGATTTTAGAGCAACTGCCAAAACAAACCACACCAGTAACAATTTTAGGATTCAGTGCAGGCGCTTCTGCAGTCTGGCATTTATCATGCGAAACCCTGCCCTGTCCGGTAAATTTCTTTATTGGATTTTACGGATCACAGATCCGCCATTTTAAGGAAATCCAGCCGAAAATAGATACCCATCTGATTTTCCCGGATTATGAACACTACTTTGACGTAAACGATCTTGCAGCCCAGCTAAATGTCAGGCCCCGGGTTAGTATAGAGAAAGCTGCGGCAGGTCACGGTTTCATGAATGAATATTCCATAGAGTTTGATCCGGACATTTGTGAAAAATATGTTTGTACCAGACTGCCGGATCTTATCACCTCAAATTGCCATCCAGACTTCTGACCCTGAGAAATGACGGAAATTTGGGTTTGCCGGATTTATAGAAACCTGTGTATTTGAATGTGATTAAAGCGCCTACCGGCGGAGGGTTTTTTCTTATCTCATCGCTGAATCCTGTGCCGATCTTAAACTTAATGGTTCTGTCACTGTAGAGTTCCACAACCATTGATCCCATCCGGCCTTTGTGCCGACCCTTGCCTGGGACATAGCCGACAACAACAGCTTCAGCATCATCAAAATCCTTAACCTTGAGAACATCTACGCTCCGGCCGTTTTTATACATTGAGCCTTTTTTGATCAGAACAAGACCTTCTCCGCCGCCCTTTTTTATGTCTTTGAGCAGTTTATTAAGATGAGCCTTATCTTTGACAGGCTGCTGTTTAATTACAAAGGCATACTCTGAAGGATGTTCTTCAAACCATTTTTTGGCTCTGTCAATACGGTTTTCAAACGGTAAAGATGCATGCTTTGAATCAAAGATTGCAAAACGCAGTGTGTGCCACCCCTTATCCCGGCCTGATGTGGCAACAATACCTGAGGTTCTCTCAAAGGTTTGCCTCCCGCCCCATATTTCACCAGACAATGGAAACGGCGGAAAGTTTTTTATAAAATAATCCGGCACATCAATTGAGTATCCCTGCTTTGTAAGCAGTTTTGTACCCGTCCATTCACCCCTGATTCCATCCAGTTTTTCACTCCAAAGCCATTGTTCAGCTATATCCTGCCCCTGATATTTTTTAGGAAGCATTAAACCTGCAGGGTCTGAGGCACAAACTCTCTCCGCTCCAAGAAAAAAGAAGAGGAAAAATACGAAAAGAAAAGATTTATTACCTTTTATGATCATCGAGCCTTTCTCACACCTGCCAAACCAACATACCAGGGCCAACATTAATCGTTGACTCGTAGGCTCGTTTATTTCTTAAAACGGCATCAGACGTATTTTTGCAAAAAATACGGCAGCCGTCTTAAGGAATAAACGAGCCGATATCTTAACCGACAATTAGATCTCTATCACCTAAGTCTACAGAAAAAACTTAAATTTCAGTCCGCCCCTCAAACGCCAGCTTTGCAGGACCGGTTTTAAAGATATGATTGGTTTCTTCGTCCCAGAAAAGTTCTAAGTCACCCCCATCCAAATGAATTACAGCCTTGCGCCCTGTCCTACCGGTCAGATGTGCTGCAACAAGGCTTGCACAGGCACCGGTACCACAGGCAAGGGTGATGCCTGCTCCCCGCTCCCAGACCTTCATGATCAATTCCGTATCCGAAACCTTCTGAATAAATTCCACATTGGTTTTTTCCGGGAACCGGTCATGTGTTTCAACAGCACGGCCTGTTTTTTTAACATTGACCCCGCTCAAATCATCAACAAAGGTAACAGCATGTGGATTACCCATGGATACGCAGGTCACGGAGACAGGTCCCTGAGAGGTTTCTACTATTTCTTCAACAGCCTTTTGCCCATCACAGACAAAAGGAATTCTATCAGGAACAAGTTCGGGTTCTCCCATATCCACCCGGACCGAAATAACTTTGCCCTGATCATCCATATCCATGATCTTGGGGATGACAGTTCCGGCTAAGGTTTCGACCTGCATCTCTTCTTTGACCAGAATTTGGTTCTCATAAAGATATTTTGCAAAACAGCGCATGCCATTTCCGCACATTTCAGGTTCTGTTCCGTCTGAATTGATAATCACAAACCGGATGTCATGGGTATCTGATTTTCGTGCCAGGATAATTCCGTCTGCCCCAACGCCAAAATGGCGATCACAAAGCCGGACTGCCAGGTCAGAGTAAGATATGTAATCGGCAATGGATTCATCCCTGTCATCCAGCATGATAAAATCATTGCCAAGGCCTTCCATTTTCCAGAAATTCAATTCCATGGGATCTCCTTTTATGTGATCAGGCGCATCGGCCCAGTGTCGTTAAAATGTCTTCGCCCAGTGCTTCAACCTGCCAGTTGCGGATGGGTTCAATGGCTGCAAGGTCTTTTTTTGTGGCAGGATTTGAAAACGCAATAGAACAAATCAGATTGTTGTTGATTAAAAACCCGGGCTCCATGCCAATGGTGTTCGAGGCTTTTTCCCGCATTTTTTTGAGTTGGTCAATACGGTTCAAGACTTTGGGGGTTTTCCGTGGCATCCTTGTCTTAGGGTAGGATGGCAAATCCTTATGCGGAAGGGAAAGCGCCTCTTTGACTGCATCGACACACAATTGACCATACATGCCCGCCTGTTTTTTACTCAGAGCCTTTAGATCCAGGATTGCTTTGATGCTCCTAGGTCTTTCGGTTGCCATGGTCATTATGGACTGGTTGGACATGATTTTAAACAGGGGCATATCCTTTTTCTCAGCCTGACAGAGCCTTACCTGCAGCAGATGTTCCAAAACGGCCAAGCTGCGGTTATCCAGTTTTCCCGCACCTTTGAACCGTTTAAACAGCGGCGGTTTGTGGTTGGATTCATATTTAACCTTTGACTGGACAACAAACTCTTCGGCTGCCCAGGACAGACGTCCGATTCCTTGCAATTCGGATTTAAGCCGGTCATGAAGTTCGACAAGATTTGCCACATCCCCAACTGAATAGGCAATCATATCTTCTTTAAGCGGACGCTTGGACCAGTCCACTTTTTGAAATTTTTTATCCACATAAACGTCAAAGTAGGCCTTTAGCAAGGCACCAAGCCCCCGTTCCCGAATATTGAGAAACCGGCAGGCAATTTCCGTATCAAACAGATTCTGGATCTCGACAGACAATTCCCGGTCAAGGCTTCTGACATCAAAATCAGATCCGTGGAAAACCTTTATGATATCCGGATCTTCAAGTATTTTAGAAAAGGATGAAAAGTCATTGATCAAAAAGGGATCTACTAAAAAGGCCCTGCCGCCTGCGGCAATTTGGATTAAACATATTTTCTCTGTAAAACTGTGCATGGAGTCTGCCTCCAGATCCACGCCGATAATTTTTTCTTTTCTAAGGTCCAGGCAGGCTGTGTTCAACTCCTCATCCGATGTTATAAACTGATATTCCAATTAGTTTTCCCTTGATTGTTTAAAGCAGTTCTTTTAAAATTCCTTTTTTATATTTAAATGCATTGAAATACAATGGTTAATCAGTAACCGGATCATAAATCCGCAAAGTTATATAACAGGACTTAAAAACAATGATTCAGATCACATTTCCGGATAACGCTGTAAAAGAGTTTGAAGAACAACCCACAGGCCTTGATGTAGCCAAAAGCATCTCCGAAGGATTTGCAAGAAACTGCGTGGCCATGAAAATCGATGAGCAGCTTCTTGATTTAAGCCGTGTCATCAAAGAAGACAGTGCTATCAGCTTTGTCACAGCTAAAGATGATGAAGGGTTGGACATTCTTCGCCATTCATCAGCCCATGTCATGGCTGAAGCCGTACTCAACCTCTACCCGGAAGCCAA
>JAKSAU010000816.1 GCA_022361535.1 Desulfobacterales bacterium | reverse complement strand
GGTTTCGGGCTACCCGGCGACGATTTCCGGGGATTCATAACAGAACAGCGGATAAAAAATGGTTTGACGCTCTCGACCCGTCAAACCTATAATCAGATGAGAAGGTGAAATATCGCCGTTTTGGTTTACTAATCAAGGAGATAGGAATGAAACGAGGCAGCCTCCTGTCGGTCCTGCTCATCATCCTGGCGGTTCTCGTCACCGGCGCCCTCGGCGCGGACGAGCTGACCGTCAGCCTGGAATCCCATATCATCGAGACTTGGGACGGACCTGATTCCGGATACTTCAGCGATACCGGCGAGCCCATCAGCTGGCAGGTTGTCGGTAGCAAGTTCAAGGCTGAGGAACGGCCCCGGGTCGCCTACGCCATGAACGAATGGCCCCAGGACCTTTTCGGCACCCAGCCGGAAGAACCCGAGGGACTCGGCGTGCTGGGTATCAACGGCGCTTTCGTCCGTCAGGGATACAACCAGATTGAACTGATTCCCGGCGTTGGTTCCGGCGACGATTTCAGGGCGAAAGCTATTCCTCTTCCCGGCCGTGTCCAGACCTTGGACTTCTGGGTCTGGGGCTCCAATTACGACTACTACGTGGAAGTGCATTTCCGGGATTTCCAGGGCATCGCCCACACCCTGTGGCCCTTCCGGAACGAGAACCTCCGGGAGCCCGGCAGCATCAAGTTCGTCGGCTGGAAGAACATGTTCATCACCATGCCGAACTACATCAAGCAGTCGGTCAACTACAAGCCCGAACTGGCGTCGCTCAGTCTCACCAAGCTCGTCTTCACGACGCATCCTGCGGAGATCGTCAGCGACTTCTACATCTACGTCGACCACCTGAAGGTGCTCAGCGATATGCACGAGTCCAACTTCGACGGTTTCGGCCTGTCCACCACGCAGAAGGTCCAAGAGATCTGGGGATCGGGGGAGTAACATGAAGAGAATCGTCATCGCCACGCTTGTCCTGGCCGTCGCCGTCCTCGGCCTTCATGCCCAGGAAGAGACGGACCCCGAGGCCACCGGCGCCATCACCGCCCAGCAGAAGCTCAAGGAAATCTCGGTCTCCAAGATGGAGGACGCCGGGTTCTGGTACGGCGTCTTCGCCGCCGACAACGGCATCATCGACATCCGCAATTTCCCCGGGGGACCCGAGGAAAAGGAACCCATCGAGGACGAGGAACAGTACGGCCTCGGCGAAACCGACGAGAACGTCGTCGGTGCCAAGGTTTCGTTCTACCGCCGGGGCGTCCATGATTTCACGATCCGACCGATCCGCCCGCTTCCCATCGAGGGCATCACCAAGACCGTGTCCGTCTGGGTCGCCGGCCGGAACAACAACCACCGGCTTGAGCTCCTGGTGTCGGACCACTTCGGCAACGACGCGGTCATCCCCATGGGCAAGCTGAACTTCTCCGGTTGGAAGCGACTGACCGTCACCATCCCCCCGCATATCAAGCAGAGGGATTACCACTACAACGACAGGATGGGCCTCTCCATCGACGGCTTCAACGTGAAGTGCGACATCGATGAGACCTACGGCCGCTATTACATCTACTTCGACGACATCCGCGCCGTCACCGACCTCTTCGCCGAAGAAAGCCGGGACACCGACGACATGATGGACGCCTGGTAGGCGCTCGCGTACGAACCAAGCGAAGACGGAGCCCCCTCACGGGGGCTCCTTTTTGTCAGGAGGCTCCATGGACCCGGTGATCAAGGACTTGAAGGCGATCGAAACCTTCGCGGAACTCGGCGATGACGATTTGCGGGCC
>JAKSAU010000602.1 GCA_022361535.1 Desulfobacterales bacterium | reverse complement strand
CGGACTGGAACGGGGTCATCAATATCCCGACCCGGCGGGCCCGGCTGAAGGTGTTTGACAGGCTCATGGAAAAAGTGGCTGTCGGCGTGCTGGTCGGACATTTTGTCTATAACGTGCCCAAACACATCAAATGGATGTACAACATCGGCATGAAAATAAAAACAACAACTGTCCCCATGGGAGCCTTAAGCACTTACGGAGAAGCGGTCCGGCGCGCCCGGGAGGTGCTTGAACCGGCAAGGCGTCCCCGCTCCGGCCTGTTTTCCGGCCTGGCGGACCGATTCCGGAAATGGATGCCCGGCCGCCGCATGGAACAGTATGCGGAAGAAATCCTGGTCTATATGGGGGCGATCAACTGGAATGAAAAAGGCATTCAGCCGGACCGCCTCCCCCGCTCCCATCCCTTTAGAACCGTTTTTGAGGCCCTTACCGTCCTGAAATCCGATATCGACCAGACCCTTTCCGAACGCAAGCAGATGGAGGAGAAATTCAAGCGGCTGTTTAACCACATTTCAGATCCGATCCTGGTATTTGACCAGAAAACCCACCGGATACTCGACTGCAACCAGGCCTTTCTGGATATATACGAATACAGCCTCCGGGAACTGGACCATATGAGGCCCCACGACCTCCATCCGCCCGAAGACCTGGAACGGGTCAACCGGAATATTGACGACCGGTACCGGAGACGGGCCAACCGGTACACCCACATCAACAAATCCGGCCGCCGCATGGATGTGGAAATCCGGACCGATGAGACAAAGTACCAGGGTCGTCCCGCCTGGATCAGCAACATCCGGGACATCACGGAAAGAATCAAGCTGGAAACGGAACTGAGAAAACATAAAACCGATCTGGAAAGCCTGGTGGAAAAACGAACCCGGGCCCTGGAAGAGGAGATTGCCGAACGGGTCAAGACCGAAACGAAATTCAGGACGCTTTTCGAGTCCAGTTCCGATGCCGTCATCCTCCTGGATAAAGACGGGATTATTGACTGCAACCATGCCGCCATGACCCTGTTCGGATGCGAGACAAAGG
>JAKSAU010001114.1 GCA_022361535.1 Desulfobacterales bacterium | reverse complement strand
TTATGATATTTTTTACATATTTTTATTGAAAATTATAGATTGATCTAATACATAATATCGTAAGTTGTGATTTGCACATGGTACGCAGATTGTAAATAGAAAGGAGATTTTATCATTTTTTCATAAGCTTGGACAACTTCAATAGCATCTCTACTCTACATAAAAAAACGCTTCGTGCGACATGGTTCATGAGCTTTAATTTTCTATAATCATAATTCAAATCCACTCAAAAAGGAGGCACAACCATGAACGTCAATTGTGAGAAATGCGGGAAACAATATATTATTGATGAGACTCAACTCATCACTCCTACCAGCAAGGCAACCTGTAAAGCGTGCGGTAATGATATCATCATACATAAACCCGATTCCATTGCCAAGCAATCTGTTCGACCCGATAGCCCAGCTGTAAATGTGGCTAAAAAGATTAATTGGACAAGTCGCATACAGGTTAGAATCGTCTCCATTCTGATACTACTGACTACATTAATCCTGTTTGGATATGCCGCATTTAATTATTATATGGAAAAGAACAATATGCTAAAGGAGATCCGGCTGCTGACAGATATTACTGCCACCCGCCTGTCTCAGCAGCTTGTAGAGCCGTTCTGGGCATTGGATGATACGCTTTTAAATAAAGTTGTCCAGTCAGAGATGATGAACAAAGAAGTCTATGGCATCCTATTGCGTGACCGTAAAGGTAAAGATATCTATATGGGCCGTAAAAGGAACAGCAACTGGGAGCAGGAGGCAACAAAAGCCAATATTATGGACCCTTCTCTTGTATCCAAAAAGGTTGAAATTAAAAGAGACAAAGAAGTCATAGGTGCCCTTGAAGTATATCTGACCCCTCGTTTTATGGAACAGGCGCTCCAACGCTCCACTATATACATGATAATTACCATACTTGTTTTAGACCTTATTTTATTTTTCTCTATCTACACAATCCTTAGCCGCTCTATTATCAGGCCGATAGTAAAGTTGACTGAGGCTGCCGAACGGATTTCCTTAGGGGATTTGAATCTAAAACTCAGCGCAGGAGCAAATAATGAAATCGGGATGTTGATCAATGCATTCCAGCGCATGCAAAGCAGTCTTGAACTAGCAATGAAACGCCTGAGTTAATCCTATTCACATATTTATTGTAAGGAGCAGGTCATGCGAAAAATATTTGCCACATTGAGACTCGGCACGTTTGTAATTGCGTTATTGTTTTATTTGTCTGTTCTCTCTCCTTGTTTAGGTAATGAAGAATATAAAATAGGGTGGGAAGATTGGGCACCGTTCCAATATCGGGATGATCAGGGAAAGGTAACTGGTTTGGATATCGATCTTATTTCTATGATCATGGACCGGGGTAATCTTACGATTAAATTTATAGAAGCCCCCTGGAAAAGGCATTTATATGAGGTGGAAAAAGGGAGAATTCATCTGGCAGGTGCAGCCTCTAAAATGCCGGAAAGAGAAAAATACGCTTATTTTTCAGACCCGTACCGCACTGAATCAGTGGTCGTGTATATTCGAAAAGGGGAAGCTGACAAGCATCGTTCTTTTAAGAGGCTAAAAGATCTTCGCTCCATTGATTTTCAACTTGGTGCTGTAAACGAATATTACTATGGGGAAACTTTTTCGGAACTGATGAAAGATAAAGCGTTTCAAGCCAAGGTACAATTCGTTTACAAGGATGAACTGAATATAAAGAAACTTATGGCTGGTAGAATAGACGGTCTGTTTATGGAGCCTGTTGTTGCCACTTCAAAATTCAGAGCGTTGAATCTTCTGGATAAAGTAGAAGTACTTCCGGTCTTTGTGTATGAGGATGACATCTACGTTATGTTCAGCAAAAAGAGTGTTTCTCCCAATATTGTTGAAGCGTTTAATAAAAGTTTAAAACGCATCAGGTCAAACGGGGAGTATGATAGGATACTTGGAAAATACATAATACGTGGGCCTTCGCTTTAATCCCCCATACGGGTGATGTGTAGTGTTTTGGTTCCCGGTAAAATCGCACCAGTGTTAACCTGGATGATTAAGGAGGAACCAATGGAGTGTGATCTTTGCAAAACTAAGATTTCAAGAAATGAAATCTGCGAACACCTTGGTAAGCAATTGTGCGAGGACTGCTACATGGATGTTCTCTCGCCAACTAAAACCTGTGATCCATGGGCTGCTTATAATGCAAAGTCTTTTGACGGAGAGCCGCTTAATCTAAATAACGCTCAAAAAGAGATTTTGAGTGTTTTAAAATCGCAAGGTGGTATGACCCCAACCACACTTTTAGAGAAGCTGGGCGGTGATTGGACATTTCCTTTGCTTGAACGTGAGTTTGCGACCCTTAAAAGGCTGGAAAAAATCCGTGCTGTAAAGGAAGATGAGCAAATTATATTGCGGATCTGCTAGATATTTTACCGTTGTTTTTATTACGTTTGCAGAGTTGACCACAGCCGGATTATGTCTTAAACGTCCTGATCATTCATGGGAGTGATCAGGACGTTTGCGTTTTCCAAGCTATTCGTATGAACCTTTTCAAGCCGCGCGCTTTGCTTTCAGTTCATTCCAAAATGTCTTATGTAAAAAACTTGATTCGTTTAGGTTAAGCAGTTGTTTAAGCATGGTGCTTGTGACGGTGAAAGCCAGAATATCCGGGGGGAGATGTTTGCGGATGGCAATGTCGGTTCCGCCGATCATAGCCTGTGGGGAATCAAGCGTCTTGAAATGGCTGAGCATTTGACCGCAGCCAGCACCGTAGACAGATGATACCAGCTGGTTTTCCGGTGAGCCGTTGAGGTGTTCGCCCCCTGTTATCAACAGGGCGAGTTGGTCAGGACGAATAAAAAATGTCACGGTTTTTAATTGCTCAGCATGGTCATCAGCAGCTGCTGTATCCATCCGGGAAATCACCACGGCATTGTTTTCAGGTGTATAAGGTGGATGGGTTTCCATCCATTGGGACATAATTTTAGCTGATGCCTTAAGGCCTTCTTGTCCAAACAGGTAGTCTATTGTGGCCTCTCTTGGCATGCTGTGGATGCCGCAAAGCCAATAGGCCGCTCCCGGGCATCCGAATGCAGCGGCATTCTCCGAATTGATAATAGTATTTTTACCTTCCTGCCATGCACTGAAATGGTTGAATATGCATTGTTCAGGATCTGCAAAAGGGGCAAAGGGGGAAGGATCAACTACGTCAAATACCCCTACCGGTTGAAGATCAATACCGGAAAGGTTCATAAATTCTTTTAGCTGTATGCTTGTTTTCTGAGTCATGGGGTTTCTCCTATAAGATCAATTGGTTGACTGATATTATCCCTAAGGCGGGACTGCTTACTGGAATTCAGCCTACTAAACTTTTAGACTAGAAAATTGTAAAAAAACGACAAAATCTGCCGACGATTAAAATTAGAAATATGAAGATTCTTTTAAATGGGGTCTGGACAATTGAAGAATAGCCTTTTTTTCCTTGAGAAATCTGGATGGGGATGCGCCTGTGAATGCCTTGAAGTCTCTAATGAAATGGGGTTGGTCATAATAGTCAAAATCATAGGCCAGCCGCGTAAGAGGAAGATGTTCATCTTTGAGCAGACTATTTAGGGCTGACTGAAACCGGTTAAGCCGGAGAAATCCTTTGGGAGAAGTGCCCACGTACCGGTTAAATATCCGTTCCAGTTTCCGGGGATGAATACCGTAACCGTCACAAAAAGCATTTACCCCAGTATTTTCTCGATAAAATTGATTAAGTAATCTACCGGACTTTTGCGGTAAGAGATTCTTCTCGTTCAGTAACTCCATAAAAAATTGTTCAAGGACCCGGATTTTTGCTAAGGTCGTTTCTTCTTTCATGAGGGCTTGGGTGATTCGCTCCGTTTTTTTGGGTAGTATGTCTTGAAGGCCCACAGTGATGTTTTTGAATTCAGAGACAGGAATGCCGAAAAAAGGAAAAAAACCTGCCGGAAAAAATGCCACACCTAAAGTAAAGATCAGCCCGGACTGTTTCATTATGATAGGTTCTGATCTCAGTCCTGAAAAGAACGTATTACCGGGAGTCTCAAATACTTTTTTTCGTTTTTCATAGACGGTTGGGGAACAAAGGTTAAAGATCAGATCTATATTGGATACCGGTAAAAGGGTATGGTTCAAAATCACGGGGCTTTGGGATTCAAACACCCAGAAATACTTGATCAGATGTTTTAAAGGAGCTGACCTGGGGTAATATCGTATTGTCTCATACAATGCCATAGATACCTCGGAGTGTTATTCTCAATTCATTTCTAACACGGTGTCATTTGCTTGTATAGGCGTATCATTTCAGAAATGCTAATAATTTATTTTAGTATGAGTGCCATTAAACTGTTATTGTTCTTTCATTTCATTTGGGTTTAACTATAAAATTCAGGGTTTCCCTGATTGATTTTCATTTCACGACGTCGTATAGAAGTTCAATAGAAGATATCGTATCCATTGAGCCTTTAATTTATCCGGAGTTTAACTGCGATAACAACGATTAAGCTTTAATATAAGAGGATTGTGACATTCAATTCGATTTTAATTTCTTTTTTCCAGGATGTTTCCAATATGAACAACACACTAAACCTTCCCAGCCGATCTGATATTCAGAGCGTTCTTAGAAGGGATGACAAAGAGTTGCCGAGTTTTACCCAGGTAATGTCGAAAATGCTCATTTTGTGTAATGATCCCAATGCCCCCATTGAAGATATATCAAAACTTGTGGCAACAGATCCTGGAATTTCCACAAAGGTTCTAGCAATTGTAAACTCGGCCTATTTCGGTTTAAGGCGAAAGGTGTCCGCCTTAACTGAAGCAATTGCTTTTTTGGGCACTGATGAGATAAAAAAACTCTGCCTTGGTGTGACTTTTTTTGAAAAAATGATCAAGCCGGGTAGTCGGAACAGGTTTGATCGAACTTTTTTTTGGCGCCATTGTCTTTGTGTTGCCAGCCTGAGCCAAGCCATTGCCAAGGAAATCGGTTACGCCAATCCGGAAGATGCCTATACGGCTGGACTTCTCCATGATTTCGGGAAAATTATTTTAGATCAGACCGGACGGGTGAATTATGCCGAGTTTATAGAAAAGTCAGCTGTCTGTAACGGGCTGATGAGTGAAACGGAACGGGATGTCATGGGTATGGGGCATGATGATGTAGGTGCTTATTACTCAAACCTTTGGAATTTACCGACCAATCTTTGTCTTGTCATACAATACCATCATCGCCGGTTTGAGCATTTGGATATTTCTATTGATGATATGCAGATCATATCGATTGTCTCTTTGTCTAATTTTTTGGCATGGACGCAAGGCATGGGAGCTGTGGATATTATCTGCCCTCCGGTTCTTCAGCCTGAAATCTCCAGGATTATCCCCCTTGATAGTATTGACTTTGAAAAAATGATTCGGATCATGGATGACGAAATTGAAAGTACTGCCCGGTTTTATCAATTCACATTTCCGTCTTCAGATCAATTCAGGGCGAAACTGCTCCAGGCCAATTTAAAATTGAGCTCAATCAATGCCAACCAAATTTTTGCCCCCAAAGAAGATGAGACAATAGGCCAAACCCGTCACATGACAGCAAGTATCACTGCCCCTCATCATAGTCTGGATCCGAAGAAAATATTATCGGCAACCTTAAAAGCAATTTGCCAGGATTTTGGGTTTGATCGAATTTATATATTAAAAATGGTTAAACCCTTAAGGCGTCTTCAAGTTATGGAATGCCTGGACCAGGGTGTGTTTTCAGACAGTCTGGCTTCGGTTCACATTCCCATAGGAAAGGGAAAAGACGGGTTCCTTCAGTGTCTGCGAAATAAAGAACCTGTTGTGATTTCCGGCAACACAAGAGGTGAAAAAGGGGTCTTGGAAAAGTTTTCAGTATCCCAGATGCTGATCGTTCCATTTTGCAGCCAGGAAAAGGTGATCGGTATCTTGGGAATGGATTACTCGATATCCGGTAAAAATATCGAGCCGGGATTGTTTGCCTCCATTGCCATTGTGGCCAATGAACTTGGGCTGGCTTTAGAAAACGCCTCGGCCTATACCAAAGCCAGGTCTGTGTCTCTTCATGACGGATTGACAGGCCTTTTAAACCGGATGGCCATTGATGATCTGTTAAAAGAATCTTTTAGAAAAGCTGTTGGCGAAAAGGTCCCGCTTTCTGTTGCCATGATTGATGTGGATTATTTTAAGAAATTTAATGACCGTTTTGGTCACCAAGCCGGCGATAATGTACTTAAACTCATTGCCAAAACCTTAAAACGCATGTCCCGGCCGTCCGATCATGTCGGCCGCTACGGTGGGGAAGAATTCATTGTTATACTCAACGATACGGATCTTTCCAAAGCTGTTGTCTACGCTGACAGGATCCGCAAAGAGATAGAACACCTCGGGAACCTGCTGTCAGATCGTTTCCCGGGACTCAGTTTAACAGTGAGCGTAGGCATCAGCCGCTATGAGGCTGAAATTAAGAATCAGGATGTTCTGGTATCAATGGCAGATAAAGCCTTATATCGGGCAAAAGAGTCCGGCAGAAACCGGGTGGAAGCCGGATAGACCAACAACATTCCCATATGTTCCTTTATAATGTAAGTAGATAATTATCGGTAGTGCCCTCAAATAGGGGAATTCAGTTTAAGTCCTTAAGGCCCGTTTATTCTAAGAAGCGGCTGCCGATTTTTTGTATATGGTGCCCCTGTTCACCAGGGCCAACCGGAAAGTTATTTTTAGAATTGCTATAAGGTTTTGCATCCTATGAAATGAATAGGAATCCCTTCTATAAAAAATGCCGAATAGGCATACGCAAGCGCTTCCTCCTCTTTGTACCACTTGACAGATCCGGGCTTTGAATGTAACAACGAGGATCACCATTTAAACACCAAGGAGGATGGCTGCACCATGGATAAAAGTAAATCAGATATA
>JAKSAU010000246.1 GCA_022361535.1 Desulfobacterales bacterium | reverse complement strand
TAAATGAAATTCATTATCCGGATTTTTTAATCGTTCCCTTTGCTCTTTATTAAACACACCGGCTCGTTTAGCATCTTCCCAGTCCCGAACCTGTTTTACCACCTCATCGGTATTCGGATTATTCTTAAGTGCCTCTAACCGTGCAACTAAAGCGTATCCGGCGTTATAACCAGCAGCACGTGCCATCATCCAGTCAATATCCTCGACGGTTGTTGTTGGCGTTAGTAAAAACCATCCCAGCATGTTCGGCATATAATTTCTTTCGAGTAGTTGTTGATTTCTGAAACGTAAATCTGACTGGCTTTCACGAAAACCACCATACCATGGTTCTCCCCAGTTCAGGTAGTGATTAATGTGCCAGTAATAATGATTGGAGCGGCTGGAGCCATTAATTACGGTATGACCAATCTGTTTTTGAAATTCTTCAGCAAAATAATCCATGGAAAAATCACCTTCTCCTGTAGAATATGCTCCTTCGTGCCCATCAAAATCCATGTGTGACACACCCGTTTTATTAAAGAAATCGGCCATATTGGAAATGAATTCTTTCTGCAATTTCCAGTCCGGGAAAAACACTTTATACGGGTGATCCTGAAGTTTATTAACAGCCTGCCCTTTTTTATGGCTGGCCTTCGCAGTTCCAAAAGCGCCACGGATGCAGCCTACCAACTTGTAAGGAGCTTCGTCAGTAACTTTTTGGTACCGAATAATTTCATCACCAATACGAACACTTTGAAGTGAACTTTTAAACGTAAAATATTTGGGATCTGCAATTTCAATTTCTGTAGAAGTTTCATCAATATCTTTCACTAATGTACTTCCTCCGGCAATTGCCAAATTTGGATGTGGAACAGGTGTGACATATGCATCGTTGGTAGTCGTAAAAGTTGTAAGCGTGTGTACACCAAGATGAATTCCTTTTGCTTTTGCTTTTTCAACACATTTCTTCATACCCTCAATTCCATTTGGGAATTGATCATCGATCAAATCAAAATGTCCCCAGTTTTTAAATGGGTGCTCATGGTATAAAGAAAGCATACCCATCCGAACAGCATAATCAATCAAGGTATCCACATTACTTTCTGTGAAACCGGCAATCATATATGCTCTGCCAGTTTGTTCTGACTTTTTAATCCACTCCCCATTGATCATCGGATGAGGTAGCCCTTCTCCTATTTCAATTTCACCAATTACATCAATTACATTTTTCGGTTTTGAACCAAACAAAGCAATCCCACTACCCATCAAGCTGGCATCGGGATTAGGGGCAACAGGTACTTCTTTAAAATTATGGTATGCACGAACATTTACTTTTCGTTCTTTCTCCCTGTTTATACAAAAAGCCTGTAAACTTGATCCATACTCCTGTGCTATTGCGGTAGTTCCCCTTTCATATACAGCACCTTCCGGATTATCAAGTACACCTCCTGTTGTTTTGGCATTTAACGCCTGAATACCAATGGCATAATCAGCATTTCGCACAACGCCAATAAACTCACCAATCGTATCACCGATTACCGTTGCAACAGGCCCCCATATTATAGCATCAACTTGATCCGGATTCGTGATTTTTGCTAAATGAAATGCCAGGTAGTTGTCTGCTTCTTTAACAGAAACATTTGCAACTATACCATTTTCAAACTTGAAGTTAATGGTGTTTTTCCTGTAATTTGAAGAGTTTGGACTTAAAATTCTATCTCCGCTTTTCACCTGAAGCAAAAAGCTTTCTGCTATTTCCGGAAAATAGTCTTTTGAACTGTAATTATCCAAAAGTTTCTCAATTTCTCCTTTATCAGAAAGCTGCATTGAGAAAGTGTTTGTTTTAAACGAAAATTGAGCTTTGCCAAATAATGCTGCGCAAAGCAAACACGTGGTAATTAAAAATGATTTTATCTTTAACATCGTTGTGGGTTTAAGTAAGTTATAATAACTAGTAGTGCGTTTTTGAATTAACGTGTTACTCATCGGATGACTAAAATGCTCAATATCAACAGAGTCATCCGATGAGTTTCTTAACGAAACTTTATGAACTCACTACTAGTAATTTATTGCTGGTTCAAATTCCACCTTGCCATCACACGGTTTGTCACAATGTAACTTAAATAGTATATAT
>JAKSAU010000473.1 GCA_022361535.1 Desulfobacterales bacterium | reverse complement strand
CGGCATTTTCGGGCGAAATGGGTGAAGATGCCTTTTCCAACTCTTCTGGTATTACCATATCTTTTGATTTTTTCTCTGATACTCTCTCTGGTCTCTCACCCGATTCATATGGTGCTAACTCTCCATCCTGACAATAGCTATAATAAGGATCATAACTGCAAAGAATAAAACCTTCTGGATAAGTCTGGGTATTAATTGAACCGCCGGGCATAGAATTACGGATTTCAATACTGTTACCCTCAGGGCCGCCCAATGTCGCATCAATAGCACCGCGGTCAACCATAAAGAAAACAAACTGGACGATTACCAGACCTGCAACCGTTATCCAGAAAAAGAGATTCCTGGCTGCGGAAAAACTGTTAAAAGCCTCAAGTGCGTCATGTCTGAAATGCCATTGGGTCAGGCTATCCTGCTCGTAATTCATTATTATTACCTTTCTTATGTGCTTATTCTTCTTTTAGCCGGTTTTAGGTATAGTTAACTTTCACAGTTTTCAAGTTACAATAATCGCCTAAAAGGGCCTTCCTGTTACAGTTTGAATTAAATGCACTTACAGTATTTACGGTCGTAAGCGATAATAAATAATTTGCATTCAAAAGGCCCTGAACCAGCCTTTGTGTAAAAAATTTAACAGCCAAAAGTGCGAAAATCGCATGAATAACCATTTCTATTATATCGTGAGCCAACTCGATACGCCAACTATAATAGCGAGTCTTTATCATTATCGGGTATTTGTGTAAATTTTGGTTTAGAATTGACAAGATTTTGTGAAAGATAGATTTTTCTATATTAAAGCTTACCTGCTGGGAACACCGAGCCCCAGCTCGGCTCTATCAGCGTTAGCTGATTTAAACTCAGGTTGCCAGGCAAAACCTCCCCCTATGCCTTATCCCATATTACTAACCGATTTTTGTTTACTATAAACAAAAAAATATAAATTTTTCATTTTAAATTTGACTGTGTTGCAAAATAGTTGTATAATTTATATAGTTGTTTTACTAATGACTAGAAGTTATTGCAATAACGCCGGTCGTGGATTT
>JAKSAU010000677.1 GCA_022361535.1 Desulfobacterales bacterium | reverse complement strand
TTGAGTTCAAAATACTTTCGGAACCGGACAATAAAATTATCCACTGTACGGGTAGAGGTGTCTCTGGAATAGCCCCAGCCTGCATTTAGGAGCATCTCCCGGGACAAAGGTTTTCCTTTATGGGCAATAAAAATACGAAGCAGGGTCACTTCCTGTTCGGTCAGGATAATCTCACCGGCTGCGCAATTGGCTTTAAAGGTAATAAAATCAATGTGGTTATCACCAAAAGAATACTCATCTCCCTGAAAAAGGGTATGGCTGCCTTTTTTCTTTTTATCTGCGGGTTCATTCCAGTCTTTTCGCTTTAAAAGGCGTGCCACCCGAAGTAAAAATTCTTCAAGATCAAAGGGTTTTGACAGATAATCGTCCACCCCGTATTTGAGCCCCTTAACCTTGTCGGAGGTATCTCCCCTGGCTGATAAAATCAATACCGGAATCTTCTCGTCTTCCTGGCGGATGGTCTTTAAAATGGAAAATCCGTCAATCATGGGAAGCATAATATCTAAAACAATGAGATCCGGATTCCAGGTCCGCCATGTTTCCAGTCCTTCAATGCCGTCCGGTGCCACGGTCACATCATACCCTTGAATGGACAGGTTCAGTTGGATGCCGTCAGCAATATGGACCTCATCTTCTATGACCAGAATACGCTTTTTCTCAGCCGCTTCCATAGCTTTTTCTCCCTGACACTGGCAATGCTCGCCCGTGGGATAGTAATGGTAAATTTTGATCCCCTGCCCTTACCTGCACTTGAAACCGATGCACGCCACCCGTGGATCATGGCAATACTGGAGACCAGATAGAGCCCAAGTCCTGAGCCGGTGTTGCCTGATGCATTTCTCCGGCCGGCTTGGTAAAATTTACGAAATATTTTTTTGGCCTCTTCTTTGTCCACTCCGATGCCGTTATCAATAAAATCAATTGTAATTTTCTGCAGATAGCTTTTAAAAACAATGGTCAGGCGGGGCTGACTGCTTTCATTGTATTTGATGGCATTGGACACAATATTCATTAACAGAATTTCAAATAAAAAACGATTCACCGGGTATTCAAACCGGCTGCCGTTGGGGTTTTTAATTTGAATATCCAAGTTCCGGAATATGGAAGCATTTTTCTCACAGAATGCCTCTACTAACCCCACCATGCTGCCACGTGTTACCTCAGAACCGAAATTCTGGCTTTCAATCCTGGCAAGATTAAGAATCCGGTCAATGTTCTCTGTAAGCCGGTTTATATCCTTGAGCATATTTTCGCTGTACTTTTTCACATCCTCGGGATCCATGGGATGGCGGACAAACGTCTCAAGATAAATTCGAAGGGAAGTAACAGGTGTTTTCAACTCATGGGTAAAATTATAGATAAAGTTATGTTGAAGTCTGAAAAGATTTACGGTTTTTTGGTAATAAATAAACGCCAGCAGAATACCAGCCAGTACTACAGTGATAAGAAGGCTTAATACCAATATGGTCATCCCGGTCTTGGAAGGAAAAATAGACTGGGGGTCAATATTAAATTTAAGAATAATGACTTCCAGTGCCGACCGGATCTCCATATACAGACTGACCGTGAGGACTAGAAAGGTGGCCAGGGCAAATATAGAGCAGGCAAAGATAAAAACCGGATGGAGGTACCAGCGTGAAGGGTTCAGGATCTGCATGGATCAATTTTCTGCGGACAATTCCGGAAAAGTCATCATAAACTCAACCCCGTTGCCAGGAGAACTGACCAGGCTCACTTTTCCCTTTAACGTCTGAGTGACCAGATTAAATAGAATAGACATACCCAAACCTGTTCCGCCTTTACCGCGCATGGTAGTAAAGAACGGATCAAAGGCTTTTTCTTTTTGAGCATCATCCATGCCGCAGCCATTGTCTTTGTAATTAAATGTTAACTCACCGTTTTTGAGACGGCATTTTATTTCCATAATTCCGTTTTCCATATCCTTGAATCCATGGATCAGGGAGTTCATGATCAAATTATTAAGGATCTGGGAAAAGGCACCCGGATAGGAGTTTATATTAATATCAGGGGGACAATCCACTTCTATTGTATGTGAAGTTTTTTTATACCTTGGCCTAAGGCTTAACAAAATCTCATCTGTATACTCTTTAAGATTGAAACGCCGCCGTTTCTCGCTTGACTGATCCACCGCTACCTGTTTGAAACTTGAAATCAGTTCGGCAGCACGTTCCATATTTATCAGGATGGAATTAGAAACTTCCTGGACGGTTTTTAAATAATTCTCAAGTTCACTTCGTTTCAGTTCCCCGGTCTCATAAAGGGTCGAAAACTCCTTGGTCTTGGCATCTAAAAATGAGGCTGCTGTCACGCCTACGCCGACCGGTGTATTAATTTCATGAGCAACGCCTGCAACAAGTTCTCCCAGGGCTGCCATCTTTTCTGACTGAACCAGCTGGTCTCTTGCTTGCTCAAGGGTGTCCAAAGAAATTTTCAGTTCTTTGTTGGCACTTTCAAGATCCTTTTGATACCTGGCTTTATCTTCGATAAAATGCTTGCGTTCAAAGGCCTTGTTCACAGCATGAAACAGCACGTTCATGTCCTGAATGGGTTTGATAATATAGTCCCAGGCGCCCAATCGCAACGCCTCGACCGTATCGGCAATATTTCCGGCACCCGAAACGATGATGATAGGAATATTCTCGTCGCGATCCCGTACATTGGCAAGGACTTCTAAACCATCCATGACAGGCATTCTCAAATCGCACAGGATCATATCCGGATGTTCGTTTTCAATCTTTTCAACACCCTCCTTGCCGTTCTCAGCCTCTATTACCTCAAAACCGAAATCCTCTAGGAACCCGATTACGGAATCGCGGATATACACTTCATCATCAATTACAAGTATTTTTTTACCAGCATTATCACTCATGATTTCTGCAGTCCTTATAAGCTTGTCTGAGGATAGTTATTGAGTGTATCAAGAATAATGTTTAAATCCCTAACCGGTTTAATAAGTACATGGTCATTGGTGATTCCCAAGGCTCTGACTGCCTCGGGCAAGGTGTAATCGGCAGATCCGGTATGGATTACCAGCTTCAGGTCCGGCCGGATCTTTTTGGCTTCAATGATAAAATAATTGCCGTCTTTCCCGGGAAGTCTGATATCAACTACCGCAGCATTCACAGGATGTGCTTTAATAATTTCAAGTGCAGCTTCGGCACTTTCAGCACACAGCACTTCATACCCTTCATCCTCAAGGAATGAAGCAATGCTCTGGCGAATACTTTGTTCATCATCCAATATAATGAAAAGATTACCCGTTTCTGACATGACAGATCCTTTATTCATTTGCCTGTGCGGTTAAACTGGCATGTGGATGAAGCAGAGCCTGTATCTCCTTTGACAAGGAATCAACGGTCACCGGCTTCATGATAAACCTGCGAACACCTGCCTCTTCAAGCACTTTCTGGTTAATCGCTGCTGAAAATCCGGAACATAGAATTACAAGCAGATCCTTTTTCAGGACCCCCATCTCTTTAGCCAACTCTATACCGGTCTTGCCCGGCATGGTCTGGTCAGTTACCACAATATCTATATCTTCATAATTCTCTTCAAAAAAGGCCAGCGCTTCAATGCTTGAAGAAAAAACTGATACGTTGTATCCAAGATATTTGAACCCTTCCTCACACATGGCTACGATATCGTCATCATCATCTACCACCATGATATGCTCTCCTGTGCCGACTGTCTCGGAAATGCCCCACCTGGATATGGGCTCAAAGTCACTGGCCGTTTTTTCCGCTGGGATATAGATGGAAAAACAACTGCCTTTGCCAAGTGTACTTTCCACACGGATATCCCCATCGCTTGCCTGGATAATGCTATATGCCGTTGCCAAGCCAAGGCCAGTGCCTTTTCCTTCCTCTTTGGTGGTGAAATAGGGGTCAAAAATTCGCTCCACCACATCCTCACTCATACCACACCCGGTATCACGAACCTCAAGAACCAGATAACTGCCGGCCCCCCGGATCAAATTTGGAAAAGCTACCATATTGGCCTGGGTCAATTCTATTTGATGGAGCCTCACTGTCAATTCTCCACCCGTATTTTCCATGGCGTGGTATGCGTTGGTACACAAATTCATGACCACTTGGTGAATTTGTGTCGGGTCAGCCAATACCGGGTCACATTCCCTGTCAACTTCATCAATGATTCGGATGGTACTTGGGATTGAACCTCTCAACAATTTAACAACTTCCTTTACCACCGGGTGAAGGCGTATCCGTCGTTTTTCCTCTTCTCCTCCACGGTTAAAGGCCAAAACCTGGTTTACCAAATCTGCAGCCCGTAACGCGGCTTTTTGTATTTTTTCACTTCGCTTAAAAACCTGGCTCCCTGCATCTGAAGTACGCATAATCATATCGGCATACCCTAATACCGGACTCAAAATATTATTCAGGTCATGGGCGATTCCACCAGCCAGGGTTCCTATGGCTTCCATCTTTTGGGATTTTCGCAATTGTTTTTCAAGGCTCTGCCATCGCCGCTCCGCCCTTTTTTTCTCTGTCACATCCAGCAAAGAGGCAACTTGTCGATCGGTACCAGGTATCTGACCGATACTCACATAAACGTATTTTGAAGCGCCATTTCCTGCAACCAATTCAGCTTCATACTGGAAGGTCAGGTCTGTCTGATCTCCTGTTTCCTTTCTAGTACGAAGGTGATTGCTGATGATATCAACATCCCGGGCGGCAATAAATTCATGCCATTTCTTTTTGCCTTCAATGTCTTTCCGGTTTTTCCCCACCAATTGGGCGAAATTGGAATTGACCATGGAAATTGTATCATCCGGTTCAATGATAATTGCAGCGGTTCCAGTATATTCAAACACCGCTTTATAACGCTGTTCACTTTCTTCCAGCTCCCGGGTCCGCTCAAACACCAGTTCTTCCAAGCGCTCCTGGTACGCCCTGTTTTCTTTTTTAAGCTGGCTTTCCTTAAGGCATTTCTCAATAGAATGCCTCAGCATATCCATATCTTCAATTGGTTTGAAAATATAATCCCAAGCCCCTAACCGAAGGGCCTGAACTACAGACGCCATATTACCCGTTCCAGATGCCACGATCAAAGGGGTATCCGGCGATTTTTCACCAATTGACTCAAGGACCTCAAGGCCCCCCATTTCAGGCATTTTCAAGTCTAGAGCTACAAGATCAGGAAACTCCTTGTAAAAAATTTCAAGTCCACGTTTTCCGTTTTCCGCTTCAAAAACGATAAACCCATAATCTTCCAAATAAGTGCGTATACTCTGTCTTATATAGGCTTCATCATCTATGGTGAGTATTTTTACGGGAGTTTTGTTATTAAGCATAACTGTCTGCGGGTTCATGTCCTGCATTATTTAATGGGATCTGTCACCATTATTAAGTTAATTAAAAAAAAGTCAAGGCATTATACCTTACATAGGTGAAAAATGTAATAATAAATGAGCTTTTCTAAAAGCCGTGTTAAATGGCGGTCCAGAACAATACTCTATGCAACGGAAACGTAATTGTAATAGCAGCTAACCGGAAACGGCTTGACCACAGATTTTTGGGCAAGTATTATTTTTTTCGATGAAACAAGCTATCGGGGAAAAAGCTAAGGAAAATCATGTGAATAAAAGATTTACCTTATTTTGTGAATATGTTCACTGCTGTGGTAAACAGATACTCACGCTTGGGGAGGCAGACAGTGAAAGTGAAGCAAAAAACTGGGTATCGAAAAAAACCATAGGTCGGAAACGGCCAAGACTTTTAGAAAACGATCTTATCCTAAGTTGCCCGGTAAAACATTGTCCGGCCAAAGCACAGGTACCCAGGTATGATTATTGTGAGCAGGAAGACCCAAAAAGTTAATTAACCAGCCCCATCCAGAATTAAGCTTGCAACCCTGTGCCCGGAGAAACCAGAAGTGAGAACACCACCGGACCATCAAGGCATAATAACCTTATTTTTATTTGCTGTGAATCGGTTTACTAAATGTGAAAGGCATTAACACAGCTTAATTTACACTGGCAGTTTCAGGTACCATAAGAGCCTGGGTTACAGCTGAAAGACTTGCGCTGTTGAGTATTTTGAGTTCTTTATTGTAACGGTTGCACAATTGTTTGACCTTTAGACAGGCATTATGGCTGTTGCAGTTCACAGGGCAGACAACGACATCGCACCGTTTCACCCTTGCTGCCAGGTTCGCATTGCTGTTTTTGAGATATCCGTCATGATAGTCAAATACACCTCCTGCATTTTCAACTATATCCCGGTAATATGCTTTCATTTTTGTAATGCCCCCAATCATGAAAACCCGCTTGGCGCATAAACGATAGTTGGGACAAGCATCTCCTACGCATCCACTTTGAACTGGGCATGCAATTGCCTCTTTTGAAGTCTCGGCCACAGAAAAATCCCCTCCGGAAAAGGTCGCAGTAAAAGCCATAATCTCATCCTGAAGCAACGTATTCTCATTTCTGGCGCTGAACAGATCAATCTCAAGCTGTTTTCTCTCCCGATCCACCTGCCGGACTTCTTCTTTCTCGTTCTCTAGAGCCTGCTCAAGATCATAAATTCTATTTTCGAATACAGTAACACCCTGATTTTCAGGCACTAACAGCTCTTCAATTTCCTTGATCCGCTTTTTCAAACGACAGTTTTCATCAGCCAACTTGTTTTTTTCCTGGTTTGCCTCTTTTACCTCCCTGACCAATTCCTTAATCCGACTGTTTTTTTCAGATACATTTCGCTTTTCTTTGCTCAGGGTCTTATCTGCAGCTTCCAGTTTTTTGCGGACATCAAAGACTTCTGTCATATTGGCATGGGCAAGCATATGGACTTCCCCATGAACATCCTGAAGCAATTCAATATCTGCATCCCTATGGGCTACAATGGCATACATTACAGGGCCTATGACGCCTTGAGCACAATACTGTTCCCACAAATTTCTCACACCATCACCATCACCGGCTTCATAGAGGGCTGCAATCTCAACCATATACTTCCTTGCCTGGTGACGGATATAATTGTTAACCTTAATCGATACGGCATTCTCATCCCCCATACAGCCCATCAAATGGCTGTGATATTCATATGGTTTGAGGATTTTGACATCCCATCCGCATTTTTTCAAAATGCTTTTATGCTTTTCTACTGACAACATTGCCCCAACCACAGGACATTTGAAATTTCGCTCAATTTCCCAAATATTCATAAATTGGTTTAACGGGTCTGTCATTTATTTTCCTCCACACCTGATGAGTTCATACAATCTTTAAGTTTGCTTAAACTAACTTTTTAGGGCAAAATATAAAAAGTTCATACGTATGTCAAGGATAAATGGCTCTATTTAATTTCTTTTAACCAAATTAGGCTTTATTAGGGCAGCAGGACTTAAAGAAAGAGGCAATTTGAAACAAATACCCCAAAACAAAAAATCCCGACAGTTTAAAACTGTCAGGACATTTATGCTTGGGTTGGCTCCCCAGCACGGACTTGAACCGCGGACCCATTGGTTAACAGCCAATTGCTCTGCCGACTGAGCTACTGGGGAGCAGCGTCTTTCAACAAGACTCGGAGTTTATATATCAACCAGTTTTCTTTGTCAAGCAAAAACCCACAAAAAAATTGACATTGTTCTGCCATATGATTATTCTGTAGTCAGATCGATGATTTAGCCAAATGAAAGGACGATCAATGGATATAAACAGTATACAAGGTGCCAACGCTTACGCGGCCAACCGTCCGCCGGCCGATACCACCCTGGTTGAAAATCAAAACCAGGAAGCTGTGGCCACAGACTTGAATCAGGAAAACACCCAGGCCGTACAAGAGGCCTTTCAAGTTAATCTCACCCAGGAAGCCCTTGACCGGCAAGCGGCAGACTCAGAAGAAGCCGCTGCTGTGGAAGAAAATACCCAGGCTGAACAGGTTCAGGCGCAAACCCAGAACCAGCCGGCCCAAGGCCAGGGCCAGCCGCAAGTCAGCCAAATTGTGGATATCGTTGCCTAACAGCAACACCTTATTATATAGAAACGCATTTTAAATACGGTTTATCCCGCTCCCCTTGATACCTTTCATGCGCGCAACCGATGATAGCTACTGAACAGGAACTGACTCATGATTACTGAAAACGGAATTGTCACCCAAGCCACCCATGAAACTGCATGGGTAAAAACTACCCGTACTGCAGCCTGCGAAAGCTGTTCTTCTAAAGATAGCTGCGGAACCAGCCACCATGGTTCCAAAGATATGATGGTAACGGTTAAAAACACCTTAGGTGTGGAAAAAGGGGACCCTGTTGTCATCGGTATAGAAACACGCCCCATGATTTATTTAAGTTTTCTTCTCTATGTGTTTCCCATCATTTTACTGGTGATCGGCGCTGTTCTCGGAGACAGCCTGGCACCGGCCCTTAACATGAACAAATCCCTCCTAGCAATGCTCATTGGATTCTCCTGTTTTGTACTGGCCTTTCTTGTTGTCCGTAAAAAACAGGCAGTAATGTCCAAAAAGGATGAGTACAAACCTTTCCTGGTCAGAAAAAAACCCCATTCAGCGCCTGAAGGCTGCACCATTTTATAAATAAATCGCCACTATTTTTTCCTTGTAAATCTAGCATCAATATAATATAAACGCTGCCAGTTGTGGGTTCGTCGTTAAACTCTAACCCTAAATATTGAGAGAAGAATTATGACATCACAACGCGACCTCAAAGTAGCTGTATTAATCATGATCGTTCTTTTGGTCACAGGTATTGTATGCTACGCATCTTTTTCACCCCCTGCCCCGGAAAATCCCGTGAGACTCATGTTTCAGAACCAGGCAGGTAAAGTTTTATTCACCCACCTCACGCACACAGACTCCTATTCCCTGGAATGTCTGGACTGCCATCATAACATTGAAGATGATGACACCTACAACTGCAGTGAATGCCATGAGGAAACAGGTGATGAAGACTTGCTGTCCAGGGCTGATGCGTTTCATGCCCAATGCCAGGGGTGCCATGAAGACTATGGTGCTGGTCCGGTAGAATGTAATTCATGTCATGCATTATAATTAAAGGATGATTTTTTAAATCATCCTTTTTTTTTGGCCTGACTCAAGCTTTTTACAAAACAAGGACTAAATATGATTAAACGATCTTTTTTCGCTCTATCTAAACCCAGGCTGACTTATGACCTGCTTGATGCGGATCTTAAGTCCCCTGAGACCATCCCTGTTCCTGCCAGTCTCACCCTTCTTCTGCCGGAGGAAATTGACAGTACAAAGCAGGCCTTGATCAAACAGGGGGATGCGGTCAAAAAAGGGGAGAAATTAAAACTATATGAAGAAGGTGATGCCTATGTGCTGAGTCCGGTTGCCGGAACTATCAAAGGATTCGATTCCTATTCAGACGACTTTGGTAATACGGCCACCTACATCCTGATTAAGCCAGACCCGGCGGCATCAGGAGATGACCAGGCGGCAGACTTCAAGCCGGAAGAAACCCTTGAGTTTGCGGCTGATTACCTGGGACAACTTCCAGGTGCTCCGCCATTTGCTACCCTGGCAGACGAAAACAGCACAATCAGAACCATGATCATCACAGGTGCAGACACAGATGTCATGTCCGACAACTGCCAGTACATCTGCACAGCATACACCGATGAAATGGTAGAAGGTGCAAGGCTTCTAAGGGAAATTACCCAGGTGTCCAAGTTCTGCATCACTATCCCTGAAGCCCTTGAGACATCAGCCAATTTTGGTGCCATCCAGGCGTTGAAAACATCTGATGACTATCCCTCCACTCTGCCGGCCATGGTGATGAAAGACCATCTGGGTACGGTTTTACCTGCTGGTAAAATCCCTGAAGACTTAGGTGTCTGTTTTATCAGCCCCGAAGCCTTAGTCTCCCTGGCCCGGGTTTACAAATCTAAACAACCGGTATTTGAAAAGATCATCACCCTGATCGACAAAGCTGGTGAGAAACATCGTGTCAGCGCTACCATCGGTACACCATTAAGCAAAATATTCAACCGATTCAACATTCAGATCAATGAACAGGATCGGATTATCATCGGCGGTCCCATGCGCGGGTTTGCCACCTATACCATCCACCATCCGGTCGTACCGGATATGGACATGGTCATTATACAGGACAGGGAAGTTATCGCTGAATTGTCTGACACCCCATGTGTCAATTGCGGTGAGTGTATCCGAATCTGTCCTGCCAATATACCGGTCAACCTGCTTGTACGCTACCTTGAGGCTGACCAGTATGAAGAAGCAGCAGACAAATTCGATCTGGAGTCCTGTATTGAATGCGGGCTCTGTGCCTTTGTCTGTAAGGCAAGGATTCCCTTATACCAATACATCCGGCTGGGGAAACATGAACTGCTGACACTTCGCGCAGATGCTTAACATGGAGGCTGTCAATGAATAATAAAAAATTAATCGTTTCCCATGCGCCTTTCTGGCATGACGGAGACTGCCTATTTCAATTGAACCTGAATTATCTCATCGCCCTGCTTCCGGCAGCGCTTTTTGGAGTCTTTCAGTTCGGTGCCCCGGCGCTTGGCGTATTGGCCTTAGCGGTATCTTCCGCCATGCTCTGGGAAGTAATCATGAACCTTTTATCAAGACAGCAGATGACCATCGGCAACCTGGAAACCGCCGTCATCGGGCTGCTTTTCGGAATGATGGTTCCCGCAACCATGCCCTGGTGGGTTGTGCTGGTCGGAACCTTTGTGGCCGTGGTTGTAGGTAAATTTATCTTCGGCGGTATTGGTGGCAACCCATTTCATCCTACGCTTGTGGGTATGGCCATTCTCATGATGTCCTGGCCGGTGGCGTTTGACTTTGATGCAGCTTATGTCAGCTATGAATTTGGATATACGGAACTGGCGCCCCTGGCTGCATTAAAATTTTTTGGGGCCTCAATCGCTGATGAATTTCCCCTTTCCAGCCTGTTGATGGGCCAGGAAGTAGGCGGCATAGGCTCCACCTTTGGCCTTGGCCTTATCATCGGCGGTATATACCTGTTGCTTAGAGGGTATACCCGCTGGGAAATCGTTGTTTCCTTCATCGCCGGTATTCTTCTTACAGCAGCACTCTTTTACCTGATGGATAAAGAGGCATATGCATCCCCGTTATTCCACCTGTTTTCAGGATACACCCTGCTTGGTGCATTTTTTCTAGCCACAGCGAATTCATCCTCCCCTGTAAACACAATTCCCATGCTCATATACGGATTTCTTGGGGGATTTATGATCATTCTTATGAGAAATATCGGTGTTTACGCTGACGGCACGGTGCTGGCCATTCTCCTGATTAACCTTGTGAACCCCCTGGTTGACAACATTAGACCAAAAGCTTTGGGAAAGGGAGTGAACAATGCGTGAAATGATTAGCATGGTTGTTGTATTGACTGTTTTAACCGCAGTCTCCGGTGGCCTTCTGGCAGCTGTAAAATCCGGTACTGAACTGCGGATAGAAGAGCAGGTCCTGAAATTCCAGAAAGCTCCTGCCATTGAATTAATTTTTACCGACGCCACCAACGATCCCCTTGCAGAGCGGTTCAATATAGATACTGAAGACACAAAACTTCAGGTCTTTCCTGCAAAATTATCCGACGGCGTTACAGCCATTGCCTTTGAAACAAAGGGCAAAGGTGGTTACGGCGGTGATGTGGGTCTGATGGTCGGCATCAATACCGATACGGATCAAATCATCGCGGTCCGGGTCACCACCCATCAGGAAACTCCGGGATTGGGCTCCAGAGTGAAAGATGATACAGCCTTTGTATCCCAGTATGACGGTAAATCCTTGGATGACAGCTTTGGACTGAAAGCCGACAACGGATCTATTGACGCCATCTCCGGTGCCACCATTACATCCAGGGCCGTTTCCCTTGCCGCCATCGAGGCACAGGAGTTGTATAAAAAACTCAAACCTGAAATCTTAAAAGAGATTAAATAAGAGGGAGGTCTTAATAATATGGCACAATCCTTGGCAAAAGAATTTACTAAAGGACTATGGGCTGAGCTGCCTCCCTTCAGGCTTGTGTTGGGGCTATGCCCGGTTCTTGCGGTCACCAAAACCGTTGAAAACGGAATCGGCATGGGGGTTGCGACCACCTTTGTTCTGGTGTTTTCAAACCTTTTGGTGTCACTGTTGAGAAACACCATCCCCACAAAGGTCAGAATCGCCTGCTACATTGTCATCATTGCAACCTTCGTTACCATTGTAGAGCTTGCCATGCAGGCCTTGGCCTATCCCCTTTTCCTGAAGCTGGGTATATTCATCCCGCTCATCGTTGTAAACTGTATTGTTCTTGGCCGGGCAGAAGCCTTTGCCAGTAAAAATACGCCTGTTATGGCCATTGCCGACGGGCTTGGCATCGGCATCGGGTTTACCCTGTCCCTGTCAGCTTTAAGTGCGGTCAGAGAAATGCTCGGAGCCGGAACCATCACCATATGGGGCGGCACCCCCGTCTTTGACATGACAACGATTGCAACCGGATTCCAACCGTTTACTTTCATGGTTGAGGCACCGGGGGCCTTTGTGGCGCTTGGACTGATGCTGGCGCTTATGAACCTAATCCCGAGTAAATAAGGAGACCATCAATGGAGTATTTTGAACTAGCCATCGGATGTATCTTCATTAACAATATTCTGCTCGCCCAGTTCCTTGGTCAATGTCCCTTTTTGGGAACATCCAAAAAAATGGAAACTGCCGTCGGTATGTCCATGGCCGTTGTTTTCGTTATGGTCATGGCGGGAATCATCACCTGGATCGTGGATACATATATGCTTAAGGGACTTGGGGTCGAATACCTGAGAACCGTATCCTTTATCCTGGTTATTGCCTCCCTGGTGCAGTTTGTGGAAATGTTTTTGAAAAAGAGTATTCCCGGCCTCTATGCCGGCCTGGGTATTTTTCTACCCCTGATAACAACAAACTGTGCGGTTATGGGTACCTGTCTTCTGAATATTTCAAAAGAATATTCTTTTGTTCAGGCACTAGCGGCTTCTTTCTTTTACGCCATCGGTTTCGGTCTTGCACTGATCCTGTTTGCAGGCGTCAGGGAAAGAATCAACCTTGCACGTGTTCCCAAACCCCTACAGGACACCTCCATCGGCCTTGTGACTGCCGGTATGATCGCTTTGACCTTTACAGCCTTTAAAGGCATGGTCTAAGCCTGGAATAAACATAAAAACTTTTGCGTCATAATAGAAAATGAACCAACTCATTTTAATGCGCTAACTTAAATAAGGTGATTTTATGCTTCCAGCTTTATTGTTCATGTTAGGTATCGGTGCGATGTGCGGCATCGTACTCAGCCTTGCATCAAAGGTCTTCTATGTGTATGAAGATCCCAGGATCGCCCTGGTTGAAAACAACCTGGCCGGCGCCAATTGCGGCGGTTGCGGTTTTGCAGGATGTTCAGCAGCAGCAGAAGCTATTGTATCAGGCAAAGAAGCCCCAAGCCTGTGTATCATTAATTCAAAAGAAGGGACTGAGGCAGTTTCTAAAATCATGGGTATGGATGCCGGATCTGCAGAGCCGCCCATGTCCTACAATATGTGCGAAGGCGGCAATCGGGCCGATGATAAATACCATTACATGGGAGTATCCTCCTGCAAGGCCATGTCTGTTGTTTTCGGCGGCAAACGAGTCTGTGGGATCGGATGCATCGGATTAGGCGACTGTGTAAGGGCGTGCCAGTTTGACGCCGTGTACATGGGAACTGACGGCCATCCCGTAGTCATAGAAGAAAAATGCGTAGGCTGTGGCGCCTGCCAGAAATCCTGCCCTAAAGACATCATTGAGGTAAAAACCCTCACCGAAAAACTGATGAAGTTCAACCAGAAGCATGATCCGCTGGCACCCTGCGCCCAGACATGCCCTGCTGAAATCAATATTCCCAGATATATCAACCAGTTGAAAAGCGGACAATACAAGGAAGCGGTTCAGACCATCCGGTTGCGCAACCCGCTTCCCCTTACCTGCGGTCGGGTATGCCCCCATCCCTGTGAAAATGAATGCCGCCGCGGCATAGAGGACGAAGCGGTTTCCATCAACCAGCTTAAACGCTTTGTGGCGGATTATGAGATGAACTCAGGCTCCAGGATTCCCATCACCTGCGCTCCGGACACCGGTAAACGGGTGGCAGTCATCGGTGGCGGACCTGCCGGGCTTACCTGTG
>JAKSAU010000348.1 GCA_022361535.1 Desulfobacterales bacterium | reverse complement strand
CCGCCGATATTAAGTTTGCATGAAAGATTTTAAGATGTGTGCTAAAAGAGAGCAAGAATTTATGGAAACAACCAGTAAAAGACTTCATCCGGAGCTTGTTAAATGAATCTTGAAGACAAAAGCGTTTTAGTAACCGGGGCAGACGGTTTTATCGGATCTCACCTTGTTGAATGTTTGAAAAAAAAGAATGCCCGGATAAGAGCTTTGGCCTACTATAACTCGTTCAACTCCTGGGGATGGCTTGAATCCATAGAAGATCTTGATGGAGTTGAAGTAATTTCAGGAGATATCAGGGATTCTCACTTTTGTGATCACTTGATGGCAGGGGTTGATATCGTTTTTAATCTGGCAGCCCTCATTGCAATTCCATATTCGTATATTGCACCGGACAGTTATGTGGATACCAATGTAAAAGGAACCTTGAATATCTGCCAGGCAGCTAAAAAGAACGGTTGCCGCGTCATCCATGCTTCCACATCGGAAGTGTACGGAACGGCTCAGTATGTACCCATTGACGAAGCCCATCCATTGCAGCCTCAATCTCCCTATTCAGCAAGCAAAATAGGGGCTGAGCAGATGGCATTAAGTTTTTATCATGCGTTTCAATTACCGGTTACAATTGCAAGGCCCTTTAATACATATGGGCCCCGGCAAAGCGCCCGTGCTGTGATTCCTTCAATTATCGGGCAGATTGCAGACGGAAAAAAAGAGATAATGCTGGGGGATCTTCGTCCAACCCGTGATTTTAATTTTGTCGAGGACACAAGCCGTGGCCTGATCCGTATTGCGGAGTGTGATGAAACTGTTGGAGAAATTGTAAATATCGGCTCGGGAAGCGAGATTTCCATTGAAGATCTGGTAACTTTGATCAAGGAAATGATGAGCTCGGATATACAGGTCGTTTCAGATGATCAAAGACTAAGACCTGAAGCATCGGAAGTCTTTCGCTTGTGCTGTGACAATTCAAAACTTATCAATTTGACTGGATTTACGCCTGAGTATGATTTGAAAACAGGTCTGAAACGTACAATTGACTGGTTTACACTGCCGGGAATAATGTCAAAATACAAGATGGATATATACAATGTATAGTCAAGCAAACAAACCAGGGAAAGCTGCAGGTAAACCTGTTGTAAGAGAATGGGATGTTATGAGTAGTGACAAAAAGGAAAAGATTCATACAATTTCTATAGATCCAGACACCACCATCATGGAAAGTCTTAAGACCATGGACGCCTTGGCTGTAAGGCTATTGCTGGTCATGAAAGGTACGTCTTTTAAAGGGGTGTTGAGTATTGGAGACATACAGCGGGCGATCATAAAAAATGTGACACTGGATACACCGATTTATAACATTTTGCGTAAAGAAATCAGTGTGGCATACCTTGGAGAAGACTTTGAAAAAACCAAAAAAGACATGCTGTTGAACAAGACGGAATGCATGCCTGTTCTAGACCAAGAGCATAATCTTGTTGATGTCCTTTTTTGGGATGAGTTGTTTAGCGAAAAACGCAGAAGACCCCAATCTTTAAAACTGCCGATTATTGTTATGGCCGGGGGAAAAGGCAGCCGTCTTGCACCATTGACAAACATTTTGCCAAAGGCATTGATACCCATTGGAAAAAAACCGATCATCGAGCATATCATGGATCGGTTTGTATCATCCGGATGTGCCAAGTTCCACATCTCAGTCAATTACAAATCTGAAATGATTAAACATTATTTTCAAACCCTGGGCAGAAAAGATTTAAATATTTCCTATTTTGAGGAAGAAAAACCACTTGGTACAGCAGGCAGTCTGTTTCTTTTGAAGGATAAAATCCATCAGACCTTTTTTATGGTGAATTGCGATATTATTATTGATGAAGATTACGGTAATATTCTTGACTACCATAAAAAAAATAAAAACCAGATTACAATTGTTGCAGCACTTAAACACTACCGCATCCCTTATGGTATCATCAAAACCAGGGAAAACGGCCTTTTGACAGAGCTTGAGGAAAAGCCTGAGTTAATGTTTAAGATCAATTCCGGGATGTATATCCTTGAACCTGAATTGTTAAAAGAAATTCCTGAGAATCAATTTTTTCATATCACAGATCTGATTGAAAAGGTCCGTAAAAAAACCGGTCGGATAGGTGTGTTTCCCATTAGTGAAAAATCCTGGCGGGATATAGGGGAATGGGACGAGTACTTGTCAAATAAGGATCTGGATTTTTCCTAATAAAGGGGAGGAAATTCAACATGTCCGATAATACAAAGGACGACTCTTTACCCTATGGCTGCCAGAACCTTGATAACCGGGATATAGAGGCTGTAACTGATGTTCTTAACTCCTCTTTTTTAACCACTGGACCCTCAGTCGAGGCTTTTGAAACCGAGCTTTGCCGACTAACCGGAGCTGAGTATGCAGTGGCCTGTGCTAATGGAACTGCGGCGTTACACTTGGCATGCATGGCTGCAGGAGTATCAACTAATGATTTAGGGGTAACATCCCCAATATCTTTCCTGGCATCTGCAAACTGTATCGAGCATTGCAAAGGCCAAGTGGATTTTATTGACATTGATCCTGTTTCTCTTTGCATTTCTTTAAATGCACTGGAGCTGTACTGTAGTGAAAACAATATCCCTAAGGTGGTGATCCCGGTTGATTTTGCAGGAACTCCTGCGGACTTGCCCGGAATGAAACTATTGTCGGAGAAATATGGATTCCTTTTGATTGAAGATGCTGCCCATGCTTTGGGGTCCACGTATGAGTTTGACGGAAAGTCCTATGCTTGCGGGTCCTGTGCCCATACGGATATGGCCATTTTTTCTTTCCATCCTGTAAAAACGGTCACTACAGGAGAGGGCGGGGCGGTAATGACAAATGATGCAACGCTTGCAAAAAGGCTTCGCAGATTGAGAAACCATGGCATGGAACGAACTAAAGATACCTTGGCTCAACAAGGCGGATGGTATTATGAGATGACGGGTCTTGGATTTAATTACAGACTGACGGATATACAATGTGCTTTGGGGATCTCTCAAATCGCGAAACTTGAAGATTTTAAAAAAAAACGGCAGCGTATCGTCTCTGAATATAACAACGCTTTTTGCAATCGCGATGACCTTATTCTCCCACCTAAGGATTTGCAGGCAAATGCCTGTCCGCATCTTTACCCCATCCGGATCAAAAAGGGGGATATCCTTCGGCGAAAGGTGTATGAGAAACTAAGAGAGGATAAAATTTTTTGCCAGATTCATTATATACCTATTTACTGGCAACCATACTATGTTGAGAAATATGGATATAAAAAAGGCAAATGCCCTATCGCAGAAACCTATTATGATCAAACTCTAAGTTTACCCCTGTTTCCCGGAATGACAGATAGTAATGTAAAAAGAGTTATTGATAGGTTTTTACTTGCTGTAGGGCAGTAGCCAGAATGGGAACCTCAATAGTCATTAGGCATTTTTGAAAGATTATATTGACTGTTCTTGTGCAATGTTGCGAATCCGATTATAGTTAAAGTCTGCTACTCTCAAAGAAAACTGCACCAAGGAACAGGTAAATATGCACAAAGAGTTGAAACTCCCGCTGATTTTTTGCGGTCCCATTTTGCGGAAATTGACCCCGGATGAACTTGTATTGTGGTGGGTGAGTCCTAAGCCGTTTAAAGGGCGATTCGAATGTTCTTATGATGATTCGGACCGTCCTTTATTTGTGGTTGACCTGGATGAAGAGAATACCAGGGTTGTCAAGATCGCAGATCAGGCATGGGTGCATTTGCTTGTTGTTCAGTTTTCCACTCCACTGTCTTCGAATAAAAAAATTCAATATGTTCTGCAGTCAGAACAGGGCGGCGGGTTTGAGCAAATGCTACCTCATCTGTTATACCAGGAAGAATCAAAACCCTCCTTTATGGTCAAAACCCAACTTGATACAATCTTCCATGGGTCATGCAGAAATCCACACCATGACAGCCGGGACAGTTATTCGGGTGTGGACCGGATCATAGGGGAACGTTTAAGCAACTCAGATAGACCGGCCCTGCTCATGCTTACCGGTGACCAGATCTATGCTGATGATGTGGCCGGCCCTATGCTGCACGCTATTCATCAGATTATAGATCTCTTGGGGTTCCCGTACGAGTCCTTTGAAGAGGCTGTTACAATGAACTCCCGGGAACTTTATGAGAGCCCGGATACGTATTACCGGCGCAAAGAGATCCTACCCAATACACGGGTCGGCAGAAAGTGGTATACCCGAGGCGGCGTGTACCCGGTGTTTACTTCTTTTTTCAGTCACAATCATTTGATTTCTTTTGCCGAGTACACAGCCATGTACCTGCTTGTTTGGTCCCCTGTGCTTTGGAAATATGTGCAGTTCGACGATACCGTTGTTCAAGAACAGTTCCGGTCGGCCTATAGGGATGAACAGAAACGGATTGAGGTGTTTGTTTCGGATATTCCTGCCGTTGCAAGGGTAATGGCCCATACTCCTGTGTACATGATTTTTGATGATCATGATATTACCGATGACTGGAACATGACTGCCCAGTGGGAGGCGGCCGCTTATGGGCACCCGTTTTCCAATCAGATTATTGCCAATGGTATGGCTGCATATTGGCTCTGCCAGGGATGGGGCAATGCGCCTGAAAAGTTTGCCGCCGAGTTTGTGAATGAGGCTGAGGCATTCTTAGCGCATCCTGATGGTGAGCAGCGGCAGATCTTTACAGAACGTCT
>JAKSAU010001297.1 GCA_022361535.1 Desulfobacterales bacterium | reverse complement strand
TCCGGAAAATTAAACATATGGGAAAAGGATCGACATGAGAACCTTATTAACGCTTTTATCTGCCCCGGCCTTAAGCCGGATATATGGAAGAATCACCCGGATTCGAAGACCTAAATTTTTGGTTAATGCCCTGGTTAATACATTTGCCAGAGTTTACCATATCCGAATGGACGATTATCCGGGACAGCCAAAGGACTACCCGTCCCTGCTCGATTTTTTTATCCGTCCTCTGGATCCGGAAAAAAGGGCACTCAAAGCCGATTCCAAACATTTTCTTTCACCTGCTGATGGTGTACTTGCCGAACTTCAGGCCATAGATAAGGATCAGGCCACCCAAGTTAAGGGATGGACGTATAAGGTGTCTCAGCTTACCGGTGCAAATGAAAATTGGGAAGATGGCTGGTGGCTGGCTGTGGTCTATTTATCACCTTCCAATTACCACAGATTTCATTATTCTTTAGACAGCCGTCTTGAAACATTCAGGCATCTTGGGAACAGGCTTTTTCCCGTTAATAAAGCAGGGATACGTTATATAAAGGATCTGTTTATCCGCAATGAAAGGGTAACGGCAACGTTTACGACTCATGCCCACAGGTTCCATGTTGTGGCTGTGGGAGCCACTTTTGTGGGGTCCATTAAAATGAATGACCACCCTCTGCCCTTTTCTCCTGGTAAAACCGTTCCAAAGCATTTGGACATTCGCCAGAATATGGAAATGGGACGGTTTGAAATGGGTTCCACACTGGTCATCCTTTTGCCAAAACAAATGGCCGAGCCCGTAGCAAAACAAGGTTCACCCGTAAGAGTTGGAGAACCATTGTTCAAACTCAGGGGCTAATTCTTCACGGCACCATACAAAACACGCTTATACAGATACCGGCTCGTTTATCCTAAGAACCGGCTGCCGCATTTTGTCCCAAAATACGCCTGATGCGGTTTTCTTAGGACAAACGAGCCGATATTTGTGATTATGAAAGCCTTGTGCCAGGCCAAAGCATACCTTGACAATCAAGCTCCAGATTTCTATCTTTTAATTTTTTACCCGGTAAATTAAGGACAAAATACCTATGCTAAAACTTGGAGAAAAGGGAGCCATTCCCCAGAACGATAATGAAACCTATGCCATTGCCCCGCATATTCCTTGCGGGATTGTAACCCCTGAACTGCTCAGAAAAATTGCAGATGTATCAGAGCGCTATAATGCAAAAGCGATTAAAATCACCGGTGCCACCCGTATGGCCATTGTAGGCTTAAAAGAAGACGATATTGATGCAGCCTGGGAAGACCTGAAACTGGACAAAGGCGCTGCAGTGGGATTATGCATCCGCTCTATCAGAACCTGTCCCGGCACCACCTTTTGCAAACTTGGTAAGACAGATGCCATTGGAATCGGCATGAAACTTGATGAACGCTACCATGCTTACGAACTGCCCGGCAAATTTAAAATGGCAGTCTCGGGATGCAAGCTGTCCTGCTCCGAATCCTGGGTAAGAGATATCGGGTTGATCGGTTTCCCTGAAGGCTGGACTGTTGTTATCGGCGGGAATGTAGGTATGACCCCCAGAATCGCGCAGGAAGTGGCAGCCGGCCTTGATGACGAACAGGTCATGGATGCTTGTGATCGCATCATAGAATACTACAAAGAAAATGCCAAAAAAGGCGAACGTCTGGGTAAAATGATTGAACGGGTGGGGTTAGATCCGTTTAAGCAGGTTCTTTAGGTCTTATCATGAAAGACCAGTATATCCCGGAAGACTGTTTCCCCATGGAGATCAATCCCAGGGTGCGCTTATTGGGTAATTATTTTTTCAATCTTACCCTGATCACGGGCCCTGAAAAATCAGCCCTGTTTGAAGCAGGAATTTCAGGGGTAGCAGACCAGGTGATCCGTCAGTTGGATCACCTGGAGATTGAACCGGATTTTTTGGTGGTCAGCCACCCCCATTCAGACCATATTACAGGCCTGCCTGCACTCATGGACAAGTTCCCTGATGCCAAGGTGATTGCAGGAAAAGGGGCAAAAGATTTTATAAGCCACCCAAAAGCCGGGCCGGCGCTGATAAAAGAAGATGAATTCATGTCCCAGGGACTTGAAAAAATGGGGATAACACCTGGCCGGGAAAGTCTTAAAACGATTCCCAACCTTGACAATGCCATTGAAATTTCAACCCGGGAAAGGCTCGAGCTTGGCAAAGACATTTTCTTGGATCTGATCCCGGTAAAAGGCCATTCCCCTGGTAACCTTATCGGACTTACCGGACCGGATAAAGTGTTATGCTGTTCAGACTCTTTAGGGTTTCACTATCCGGGCAGAAAATTCTGGCCCCTGTTTTTTACCAGCGCAAAAGACTATATTGAAACCATCGAACTCATCCGCAGCCTGGAGCCTCAAATTCTTTGCCCTGCCCACCAGGGCCCTATTTTTGGTGATCAGGTAAAAGATGCCATTGACCAATCAGACACCCAGACCCAAAAAATGATCCAACGCATTCAACAGACAAAAATGGAAGATCCGGATCTGGTAACAGAGCTGTTTGACGAGTCTTACCGTGACGAATTCACCCTTTACACAGAACAAAATATATTAAACTGTACCCGGCTTTTGCTGAAACGGGCCAGGGAAATATAGAGTTTAGATATTCAAGGAGCAAATATGAGTGATCCCAGGATCGTATTGGTAACCGGAGCCAGCCGCGGTATTGGCAGGGCAATTGCAATAGGCCTTGCAGGCCCGGACCGATTTGTCTACGTCAATTTCCAGTCCAATGAAGCCCAGGCGTCCATTACCCTGGAACAGATCAGGGAAAAAGGCGGTGAAGGAGCCTTGCTTCCCTTTGATGTCACAGATGTTACGTCAGCTCAAGATGCGGTAAAGAGGATCATAAAGGAAAAAGGGGCTTTGGATATCCTTATCAACAATGCCGGTGTAAGGGATGATAAACTTTTGGCCATGATGAAGCCTCAAAGCTGGCAGACCGTCATGGATACCAATCTGTCAGGATTCTATAATGTTACAAAACCTGCTGTCAAAAAAATGCTGTCAAAAAAATTTGGCAGGATCATCAATATTGCCTCGGCTTCGGGTCAGGTGGGACAGGCCGGGCAGGTGAATTATTCCGCATCAAAAGCAGGCCTTATCGGTGCGACCAAAGCCTTGGCTAAAGAAATTGCCCCGCGTAATATTACGGTAAATGCTGTGGCACCGGGATTTATTGAAACGGAGATGGTTGACGGGCTTGATATTGAATCAATTGCCGGTGCCGTGCCTGCAGGACGCCTTGGCACCCCTGAGGAAGTGGCTGACCTTGTGGTTTTTTTATGCTCTGATAATGCAGGCTATATCACAGGCCAAGTCATCGGGGTGAACGGCGGGATCTGCTGATAAACCTGAGATAAAACCATACTTTTTCTAACCAAACCGGGCAAGCCAGTCATTGACTGTATCTGCGTAAACGATATTCTCACAGGGCTTTGACAAGTGATCCACCCTTGGATCATGGGCGGCAAGTTCTTTCATGGACTCGATAAACTCAATATTCCCTGAAAGAAAAATCACAGGAATATCAGGATCTTTTCTGCGGATATGGGAGTAAACGTCCATTCCATTCAGCCTTCCCGGCAGCAGGTAATCCAGGCTGACAAGATCAAATTCTGCGTTATCAAATAATGTAATGGCTTCTTGTCCGGTTGCTGCTAAAACGACCTGGTGATTGAATGGGGTATGGCTTAAAATCTTTTCCTGGACCCCTGATATGGCAGTTTCGTCTTCGACCAGAAGGATTCGTTTATTGCTAACAACATGCTTTCTTTGCATCCGGTTTTTTTCTTTCCGGGTCAATTCCTTGTTAACCAGAGGGATTGATATCACAAAGCAAGTACCCTGCCCTTCTTTTGAGTTAAAGGCAATCCCACCTTTATGCTTTTGAATATATTTTTTTACATTGCACATGCCATAGCCGGTCCCCCGGATTCCCCTGTCATACGTACCCAGAATATCTTTTTTTCCTTTCAGGGTAAAAGAGGGGGTGTAAATCTTTTCGTGATATTGCCGGGGGATACCGCAGCCGTTATCCTCGATTTCAATAACAAGGCAGTTCATGGAATGGATCGTGGATATGCGCAGTTCAGGACTCTGTTGTTTACTCATGGCATGTACAGCGTTCTGGACCAGATTGACCAGGGCGTGTTCAATCATACCCGGATCTGCCAGAAGCTCCGGAAGGTTCTCTTTGAACTGCCTGATCACGAGAACCCCTTCCAGGTCTTTTTTCATCAGGCTGAGCACCAAATCCAGTTTTTCATTGATATTGAAAAACTCTTCCTTAGGCTCCTGGTCTTTGGCAAAAGCCACAAGATTCTTGGTTAGATTTTTTCCTTTAAGCGTCTGGTCCAGGATAATCTCAAAGGTCTGTCTTGTTTCGTGCTCCTTGCAGTCTATCAAAGACAACTCTGCATTGCCCATGATCCCGCCAAGAATATTGTTAAAATCATGAGCCATTTTGCCTGCCACCTGACCAACCAAAGCATATTTTTCCTGGTCAGCTGCAAACCTGACAGCATCTTCCCGTTCTTTTTCAGTCTGCCTGCGGTCAGTAATGTCACGAACTGTAGATAAAATCATCTTTTCATCATGGAAATCAAATACGGAAGAAGAGATTTCAACCGGGAAAATATCACCGTTTTTCTTTTTGTTTAATGCCTCTATCGTTCGTTTTCCAACATCGATGAGATTCATTCTGGATTCACGGCTTCCCATTCCTTTTTCAGGCGGATCTAAGATCAGATCCTGGGGACTCATCTCAAGCAATTCTTCACGTGAATACCCATACCATTCACAGGCAACCTCGTTGACCTCTACAAAGTTATGAAACCCCTGCTCTGCAAATGGGTGGACAAAAACAGCATCATTGAGCCCATTAAAAAGGGTCCTGAACCGATTTTCATTTTCCCTTAACGCAATTTCCGCATTTCTTCTAAAGGAGAGGTCTGTAAAGCATGCCCTGATGGCGGTAACTTCTCCCTCTCTTATAATAGGGGCTGCAGTCACCATCCCAAAAACCCGGTCGCCGTTTTTTCGAACCAACTCAGTTTCGTAAGGCTTACTCCCTTTGCCCTGTTTCACCTCTTCAATCCATATACGCAGCGAATTGATTTGGGATTTAGGAATTAACTGGGACAAGCTGGGATGCTGTTCGTAATCTTTGCGGGTATAACCCGATAATTCGATGGCAGTACGATTTGCATAGTAGAGATTAAATTCAAGGTCGGTTTCCACTATGGGAAGAGGGAGAAAATCTGCCATCTGGCGAAACCGCTCTTCACTTTCCTTTAGCTGCTTCTCAACCGCCTGTTGTTCGGTGATATCCCTGGCAGATCCAACGGTTCCCACCATTTCGCCGCGCTCATTAAAAAACGGTGCTTTATGCACATCAAGAACCAGATATTTACCACGTACAAACCCCTCTTCAACAAAACGGCCTGGTTTTCCGGTTTCTTTAACTACCTGGTCTGAATCCACACATATTTCACCAAACGTGTGAAGATGCCCCTGCTCTTTTTCTTGATTGGCAAAATAAATATCGCCTTTTCCAATGGCGTCAGATGAGTCCTCGCACATCAACAGGGTATTGCAGATGGCCTTATTCGCAAACACATAGTTATCATCCATGTCTTTGGCCCAAATCAGGTCCGGAGCATTGTCCATCATCAATGTAAAAAAGGAACTGCCCGGCTGGGACAGCGGGTCTGCTGCCTTTGGCTCATAGGCCATTTTTTCCCGTGGCGGTAAAGCTGCCATAATGATCATCCTGTTGTAATTCAATGCAAGAGCACGTCCGTTTGCTACCGGCAATGATACGGTTCAAATTCTTCAGAATCAACTCTACAGATCAGAGTGCAGACGGTTCCGGGGAGGAAGCGGCTACGTAACGCAACCTTTAACCTCTACATCATTTTCCAACGAAAAGCCACCGGAAAATTACCGGAAAGTTATTAGGCCGAAATCAAGACTAAAACGCATAAAAAATTTCCATTCACTATCACCTATTCGTTGCCCGGTACAGACCATTTCACTTTATTGTCATAATCATCCCATTTAACTTTGATACATAGGCCTGTTGTTCAAAATAAATGCGTGTACCCCTTTAACATACCATGCCTTTATTTGCCAGGAGTGCCAAGGTGCAATGTGTAATCAACTGATTTACCGTAGATCTTGACAAACACGACTATTTTCTAAATCTTATGAATTAAAATATTGTAAAGAAATATTGGAGAACACGCTCTGATTTTTAGCGTGATTCATGGAATGTGTGTTAACGAATTGTTAATTATTGCGAAGTTTAGAATTATTATTGGATATTTATGAAGAAAAAACGAGATGATCTTTCAATATGTGGACGAAACTATCAGGCAGAGTAATTTATTATTCCATAATGGCCATGTGCAGCAGAATCGTTTCGGAATCTACCGCTCTGCCGCTAACCGCTCCTACTTAAAAGAAATCTAACATGAAACCCTTAAAAACCGTTATTCTATATTCAGCAGGCCATATGGGCAGCGCAACAATCCTGAATCAGCTTCTTGATTCAGATATATTTGAATTCAAAGGTATCGTAAAAGCACGCGCTTTGCCATTTTCGAGAAAAGGGGCAAGGCAGCTAAAACGAAATCTAAAAAAAACCGGATGGCAATTTGGCTGGCTTATGGTCTGGCAACAGTTGGTACAATCATTTGCTTTTCTAATAAATAATCTTTTGCCTCAACGAAGAAAACGCCTTTTACCTGCATGGATGATTGCACGAAAAAAAGGTATTCCGGTCCACTATTCTGATAACGTGAATGATGAAACGTGCCGGAATTTTATTGAATCATTTAAACCCGACCTTGTTATATCAGCTTATTTTAACCAAATCCTGAAAAAAGAAGCCATTGCCATTCCTAAAATAGGTATCCTGAACATACATCCCGGATGGCTTCCTGCATACCGGGGGGCAATGTGTTATTTCTGGGTACTCAAAAACGGGGAACAAAAAGGTGGCGTTTCTGTGCACTGGATAGATGAAGGAATTGATACGGGAGAACTTCTAGCCCGAGAACAATTTGAAATCAAAGAGGGTTGGACCCAACAAAAAGTACTTGAGAGCACTGCTGTTATCGGTGCAAAACTCATAAAAGAAGTCGCAAGAAAACTTCAACACGGAGAGACTCCGAAAGCATTGTCCGAAATCGATTCGGAACAGGCGGATTATTTCCCCATGCCCAAACGGGCAGATTTTAAAGATTATTTTTCCAACAAACGGTTTTTCAGAATCAGGGATATTTTTCGATTATTTATGAAGAAAAGAAAATGATATCCTATCTCTTATTCTTTTAGTATATCCCCTATACACCTAAAATCATAAAAAAATATCTTATATCAGCTCTCAAAACGATTTTCGAATGCCCCTCCCTGATGAACAAGGGCATTCCATATACAATTACCGGCCCGTTTATTCTAAGAAACGGCTGTTGAATTTTTCTTTAAAAAATCCTCCTGATGCCGTCTTCTCAGAACAAACGAGCCTTGATGCTCAAACGGCAATACCTTCATTTAAGAATACTACAGTATAATTAATCTACCCGTATTATAAGGGAACATACCTTTGAAAACCGTTATCAAACCCTCCGTGATACAGGAACCTAATTGTAACCGGTTCACCCCCAATTAATTGCAGCCAAGTCTCAGCTTAGATAAGATACTTCAAAACTAATTACCGGAAACATGTCTTGCTTTTCTCGCGGTCAAAAAGACATTGCCCAGAAAAATCAGGCCTGCTCCAATCCAACCGGCAAAGGGAAGGGCCGGATCCATGGCAATAAACGGGCCCAGTATGGCTGCCAGAAGTATCCTGGTCGAAGAGATGATCCCCCCTTCAATGGCGGTTACGTATTTAAACCCCACGGTTAAAAGGTATTGACCGCCAATTGCAATGGCGGAACACCAGAACAGGTACTTGAATTCCTGGAAATCCGGTATGCGCATTTCATCAAAAAAAAGGCAGAAAACAATGGCCCCGCCAAGGCTGAACATAACAAAAAGGGTGGTCTGTGTATCATGATATTGGCGTGAGATGTTCAGGTACATGATCGCTGCAGCTGCAGAAACTCCTGAGGCAAGTGCCCACAAAGAATCTGTGTTGAAACTCATGTTTGTTGGGGACAAGATCAGCCAGACACCGGCAAAAGCAACCAAAACGATGAACACAGCGATGACATCCCGCTGTGCTTTAAAAAAAATCCATGAAAAAAGGGCAATGAACAAGGGATATGTCATGTTCAGGATATTTGCCTGGGCAACGGATGTCAGCTCCACACCCCTAAAAAAACAAAAAACCGCCACGGCATTTCCAACAGCCCGGCCCACAAGATACCGTTTCTTTACAATTCTAATTTTTTGCCGGCGTATTCCCATCACCACAACCACGGTTATAAACCCGAAAACAAACCGGGACAGGGTAAACATGGAGGACTCAATGGACAATCCGGCCATGGCCGACCATTTTATAACCACTGTGGCCAGGTAGAAGAAAAATGCGGAGCCAAAGACCGCCAGATATCCCAGAGTTGTTTTGGTATCCATGATTTTGTGTTGCCAATCATCCTTGAATATTGATAACCTCTGTGGTATGCAACCGATTTGCAGGGACCGAAGTGAACCAAGAAAACATAAATCATGACTAAAGACAATAAAATTTTTTTTGAACAAATCCAACCCATGCGGGATGAAATAGACCGCATTGACGCTGACATTTTATCTTTGCTGGCCAGGCGACAGGCACAGGTCGAAAAAGTTGTTGCCTTAAAGAAAAAGCATGATATGCCGGTTTACCATCCTGCACGTGAAGAAGATCTGATATCCCAGCTCAGATCCCAAGCCGTCAAAGCAAGTGTTGATCCGGATTTCCTCGAAGATCTGTACCGGGTCATCCTTCGCCAGTCCAGAATTAAACAGACTCGGAAAATGGAACTAAAATCCATCAGGCCAGACTCAAAAGTATTGGTTGTAGGTGGAGCAGGTCAAATGGGTGCCCTTTTTGCCCGGCTTTTTAACCGGTCCGGGTACAGCGTTCGCATACTGGACAAGGACGACTGGCATCGTGCAAAAGAACTTTGCAAAGGAGTCGACTTGGTTTTAGTCTCGGTGCCTATTGAAAAGACAGGAAATGTAGTAAGGGAAATTGCACCGTTATTATCTTCCAAAACCATCCTTGCCGACTTAACCTCTATCAAACAAGCGCCCCTTGATGATATGCGCGAGGCCCATATAGGACCGGTACTTGGTCTTCATCCTCTTTTCGGGCCGACCTCGGACTCCCTGGATAAACAGATCATGGTTGTCTGCTCCGGCCGCGATGATGAAGCCTGCCAATGGGTAACAGACCAACTTGGCCTCTGGGGAGCCGTAATAGTAAGGGCCACTGCCCAAGAGCATGACCAGGTCATGGAGATTGTCCAGGCCCTGCGCCACTTTGCAACCTTCTGCTTTGGGGATTTCCTTTACCAGCGTCATATCCGGCTGGAACGAACCCTGGAGTTTTCAAGCCCGATCTACAGGCTGGAGCTGGGCATGGTAGGACGGCTTTTTGCCCAGGACCCGGCGTTGTACGCAGAAATTATTTTTGCGACACCTGAACGACGCAAACTGCTCAGGGAATACATTGACTCATTCAGCCAACATCTGGATATGCTGGATAACGCTGATAAATCCGGGTTTATAGATAAATTTAACCGCCTGGCCAAGTGGTTCGGCCCGTTCAGCGAGCAAGCCATGCGGGAAAGTACGTTTATTATCAATAAGTTGATCGAACGCTTTTAATTCCAGATAATCACTCTTAATTCCGTCCGGCAATGAATCTTCTTTTAGTCTTTTTCTCAAAAGTTTCTCTTGCCTAACATTTACTTTTGACACAAATGACTTATCTTGACTTCATAAATACCTCATAAAGGGAGTTAAAATAAAAAATACTTCCCGACTTTCAGTCAATCAGCGTATATAAGGAGGGTTAATATGAGCATATCAGCCGAAAATTTAAATCTGGACAGTGAAGGCTATCTGGCCGATCCATCAACCTGGAGTGAAGAAGTGGCGTGTACTCTGGCTGACCTTGAAGGGGTTTCAGAGGAATGCCCGTTAAGTAAAGAGCGCATGGATATCTTAAAATTTGTCAGGGACTATTATGAGCGGTTTGAAGCCTTTCCCATCATTCGTGCCGTATGCAAAAATGTAGGTCAGGACAAGGCCTGCCAGTACGAGCAATTCCCCGATCCGATCACTGCCTGGAAGATAGCAGGGCTTCCCAAGCCTACTCCTGAAGTGCTCGCGAAAATCAGGCACTGATCTTTGTCTTTCCTTATCTGGAAAAGTAAATTTTAGTGACCGGGCAGGTACTGCTGCCCGGTCAATTAAAACTCAAGTATTTCTTTTAGTACAAAATTTTTTCATGGCCTTGGCAAGTTCATCATGACCAGGCGTCAGGCCTGTTGTCTGAGAGATGAGCTCTTGAACCTGGTTTATTGCCTGGCAAACCTGGAGCTTAGTGGATCTATCTTGTCCATCAACTGTCTTTTCCATACTGCTTGAGTTTTTTTAACAGAGTTTTTCTCGTAATACCAAGCCGTCTTGCGGTTTCGCTCTTATTTCCGTTAGCTGCGGCCAAAGTGGATAATATAGCTTTTTCCTCCACTTTAGATAAACTGATATTCTCAAGGCTGTGCTCACGGGTCACCTCAGGTTCGGTTTCAGCAATGAAAGAAAGGTCCTCTTTTCTGATATAATCAGTCCTTGCCATGACCACACCCCGTTCAACCGCATTCATCAATTCCCTTACATTGCCCGGCCACTCATACCTGATCAGGGTATCCATCGCATTGGGGGTAAATCCGCGGATGTCTCGACGGTTCTTTTTGGAAAAATGATCCAGAAAGTGCAAGGCCAGTTCAGGAATATCTTCAGGCCGTTTCCGAAGCGGTGGGATATCAATGCTTACCACATTAAGCCTGTAATAAAGGTCTTCCCTGAACTCCTTTTTTGCCGACATGGCTTTTAAATCCCGGTTTGTTGCAGCAATCACCCGTACATCCACCCCCATGGTCGTATCCGATCCAACCGGGGAAATCTCTTTTTCCTGGATCACCCTAAGCAACTTGGCCTGCATGGCCAGGCTCATCTCACCGATTTCATCTAAAAGAATGCTGCCTTTGTCTGCAAGAAGGAATTTACCCTTCCTCTTTTTATCCGCCCCTGTAAAAGCACCGCGCTCATGGCCGAACAATTCGGATTCAAGAAGGGTTTCGGTAATTGCCGCGCAGTTGATCCTGATGTAAGGGGCATCTTTTCTCATGCTATTGTTGTGCAGCGCTGAGGATACGAGCTCTTTACCGGTTCCGGATTCTCCTGTAACAAGGACATTGGCATCAGTTGGGGCAACCATATGAATGGTATCAAGCAGGCCTTTCATGGCAGGGCTTTTACCAAGGATATCATGCTGAAACGATGCTTTTTCCAGCCGGGTTTTTAAATTCCTGTTTTCCGACTTTAGATGCATCCGTTCAAATACCCTGTCAACGGTCAGTTTTAGCTTGTCAAAATCAAGGGGCTTGGTCAGATAGTCATATGCCCCTATCTTCAGTGCATTTACCGCAGTATCCACTGAAGAATATGCCGTCATGATGATAACCGGCAGAGCCGGGTTATAGGTATTGATTTGTTCAAGTGCCTCCATGCCTGACATTTTCACCATCTTCATATCCATGAGCACAAGGTCAAATGGGGTG
>JAKSAU010000433.1 GCA_022361535.1 Desulfobacterales bacterium | reverse complement strand
TGTTGGGTCTCTAAAGCACTCCCAGTCACAGGCCAGGCAGTAGCCTTTGGGATCAATTTTTTTAACGTCCAGTTCCTGAAACGGTCCCAGGTTGTCCGAACCCCGGTATCCGCATGGGTAGGTATTACCGTCAGTGCAGTTGACATAAAAAAAATCAATACCGCCCCTGCATCCATACGGTTCTTTTATCTTTTTCCCTGAGTATGCACGGTAAAGCGTGTGCAAAGAGGTCAGCGGGGAAAAAATTCTGATTTTTGATCTGAATTTGGGGATTGTATCCATCAGGGCTTTGAACAGCAGGGCTTTTTCCGTTCCAGTAAAGCAAACAACCCGGTCCGGGGAAGCTGCAGCATATACTGCCTCTAAACCTTCTTTGTCAGTGCTGTCTTCCATGCTCATGGGATAGCAGGCATTGACTATAGTAAACCCCAAGTTGATGACACCGCGGTAAAAGGCATCAAACCCTTGGGCAAAGGCTTGGTAAAAGTTTGATTCATCAGGTTTGCCAATTTCTTTCCCAGATGGTGTAGACAAGGCTTTTGTCCGGCAGGTCACATTCCGGTTCAGTCCTAAATTCACAGACGGATAAAGGCCAAGATCATGGAAAATAGGCAAGGATTGTTCTATTCCTTTGACCACGCCTTCAAAACCTCGCATCTCTTCGTGAATATGGGGCATAGACGAATCCAGGCTGATCCAGAAATTACGCAGCGGGGTGTTAGCCAACTCTTCTGCAATATTTTTTATCTTGTCCGTAAATTCGGGGCGGTCGTGGTTCATAAAGAAAAATCCATTGGTACCGGTACGGATATATGGAATGCCGGCATTTCCTGCATGCCGGATCAATTCGGGCAAATCCTTTCGAAGGAGCATGGGCTCTCCGCCAGTAAACGAGATGGCCTGAATCCCTTTTTCTCCCGCCGCGTCGATGATCTCTTTGATTTGGTCTGTGGTTAGACGGGTTCTTGGAAACTCATTGGTTTTACGCATCCCGCACTGGGGGCAGGTGGCATTGCACCTGTCCGTAATCTGGATGACAAGTTGGCCGGGCATACGGCCCCGGAACATTTGAGCAGCAGTTTTAAGTCCTGATTTAATATCCTGCATTATTAACCGGCCTTGGAGAATTCCTGGTCGGCCACGGGGGCATCCATTTCTTTGTAGAATTCCCAGGATTGGATAAATGCGTTCTCAAATGAGCGGTCTTCCATGTATTTTCTGGCCCGTGAAGCCATTTCTTTACGAAGACCGGGATTTTGAGACATCTCAGTCATGGCTGCCAAAAGGGCCTGAACATTGTCGCTTTTTACAACGATTCCGGTTTGCCTGTCTTTCATGTTTTCACAAGGGCCACCTAAGTCAGAAACAATGACTGGAAGACCCGATGCCTGTGCTTCCAGGACCACATTGCCAAAAGTATCTGTTGTGGAAGGGAACACAAAGATATCAGCCGAGGCATATACCTGGTGAAGCGGTTCGCCTGACAGGTAACCTGTAAATGTGGCAGGCAGGTCTCTAAGGCGTCGTTTCATTTCAGCCGAATAAGGGCCGTCACCTACAACCGTGAGGTGTACATTTTCGTGGGCTTGGGCAAGATTACGGAAGGCCTCCACCAGGATGGGCAGGTTCTTTTCCTTGGAGACACGGCCTACATAGAGAAATTTTACAGCCTCCTTGTCAATACCGTAATCCTTGTTGAGGACACCGTTTCGTTTTGATGGGTGGAAAATGTCTGTATTGATCCCCCTGGGCATAATGCGAATTTTTTCTGCCTTGATCCCTTTTTGCGTGAGTTCATCAAACGAGTTCTGGCTGGATACATAAATCTGGTCCATCTGGTCATAGTACCAGATCATGAATTTCCAGGTCATATCTTCGATAAAATCGTCTCCGGTCAGGTATTTGGCATATTGGGGAAACTGGGTATGATAGGTGGAAGTCAGGGGCAGTTTCAAGATTTTTGCAATGGCCAGGGCAGCAAGACCGATAGGACCGGGTGTGGCCGAATGGATGTGGGTGAATCCCTGGTGGAAGCAGTAGTCAAGCATTTCAAGGAAAGGTGGATAATAGACCTTTTGCTCAGTGTATTCAGGGATGTCATATACGCCCATGGGAGAGAAATTTTTTACCCCGTCCCCGATTTCACCCGGATCGGCATCACAGGTAATAATGGTCAGCTGTTTATTGTGTTTAAGGGCAGTTTTTACCTGTTGTTGAAGGGTCTGAGCGACTCCGTTTACATCGTAGAAAGTATCGGTAAAATGGCCTAAGTTTACGTGGGGTTTGGGTGTTTCCATCCCGTTTTTGTACCTGGAGAACCGGTTTAACACAGCCGTGTTCATTTCCTTGTCTTTGGCAAAGTGGGCAAAGGATACAAAGTAAGGGGCCATGAGGGTATAAAGTCCGCCCACAGAACCAAGCGTTTGGAATATGTTGAACAGATTCGCTCCCGACACATGACCCAAAAGCAGGTCGCCGGTCTGTGAAAGCGCCTTATTGGACAATTGGTTGACAAAATCGAACCAGACCTTTTCCCGGTTTTTTTCACAAAAGGGTTGATTGTTCGATAAACTGAACCCCTGGGCTTTTGTCTGCGCAATGTCAAGCAGATCCGGATTTTCTTCAAATAGACGCTCGGTTTCTCTGCGGATCAGGCTCATCATAGTGGCGGGTTTCCCATTCTCCTGGCGGTTTCTGCGCTTGCTTAAAAATGTATAAAACCGAGATATAAGCCCTGCGTCGGTTTTAGATACCGGCATCAACGACTGGTCAAGAAATTTTAAGAGACGGTCCTTGCTGGTATGGCGTTCTAAGTTAAACCGGTTCCTATAGAACTGGTAAGCAATACCGTATAAGTTGTGGGCCATGGTCTGCGGGCTTGACGCCTGAGAAACAACCCTTGATTCACCTGATTCAAGCCGCTTTAAAAAGGAATCAATACTTGTTGCAGCGTTCACCATGGTGTAAGTTCTGGCGATGTTTAATCCGCTGTGATCATCGGATCCGCCGGTGAGGCTTTTTTTCCAGGGGGTACCGAATAACGGCTGGTAATCGTAGATATTGGATAATCTTTCTATGTCCATCGCAGTGAGCTTGCCCAGTACCTTGGCGAGTATTTGATTCTGGTTATCGTTCCTGGCGCCATTGAGTTCGAAATTTCTAAAAAGCAGAAGCATCTGTTCAAAATGATCTATGGTCAAACGGTCATTGACCGCGTAAAGGGGATGAGCAAGGATATGGACGATGTTTTCCTGATTCAAATAGGCAACCAGGTCAAAAATATTTTCACGGATCTTTTGTATGTCCAGATGCTGGGTCTCATTAATATTCTGGGCAACAATATGCACTTTACAGCCGTCTTCAGGAAAATAAGAGGTGATTTCCTCTGAAATATAGGTGTCAGGCAGGTGGGCAATTTCAAGTGCGCCATCAATGGTATTGTGGTCTGAGATAGTGACCATGGACATACCTTTGTCCTTGGCTGTCTTGTATACCTGCATGGGTTCCGTGAAACTCTCAGGGCAGCTTATTTTTTGGAGAATCCACTGGGAAGGGCGTTTTGAGAATTTGGAGTGCACATGAAGATCTATTTTCATCGTTTCTAATCCTTTGATTTATTGGACATAGCCTGCTTAAACCGGCAATCTACGGGTTTCGTGTTATATCCTTGTGAAGGTCGGATTAGAAAAATGTGAAAAGACCCGGAAAGGCAGTTACCAGGTCTTAAAAGCGTGGAACATTATCTCATAACGGATGGAAGACAACGGTTGATACATTGAGATTTAGCACTGATAGCCAGTCTAAAAAAAGTTTCCGGTTTGCCCAGGTGAACAAGGGTATCCCATATAGCAAATTTCGGCTCGTTAGTTCTAAGAAGCGGCTGCCAAATTTTTTTCAAAAATCCGCCTGATGCCGTCTTCTTAGAACTAACGAGCCGAAGTGCTCAAATGACAATAGCTTCTTTGGAGGATACTTCCGATAATTAATTTGCCCGGGTTATAAAAGAGCATATTTTTGAGAACCGCTATAGGTTCTTTTCTCACGGGAAATACGGCAGCCGCTTCCCAGGATAAAAGAATCGGTATTGCTATTCGTGTTTGGTAAGGGGTGCTACGTTTAATAAACTTTCCTCTGTGAAAATCCTTTTCCAAGCACGTTAAAGGTGTTTTCCGTGATCATGAAGGCTTCGGGATCAAGGTTGAAAACGATTTCCTCCACGCGTTTGATCTGGAATGTATTGGCTACGGTCAGCAAGATATCTTTGTCCTTTTTTGTATAAGCACCCTGTCCCTTAAGAAACGTTGCGCCACGCCGTAACTTGTGATTGATTTCATGGGCAATATCTTTATTGTGATCCGAAATGATTATGATCATTTTTCTCTGGTTAAACAGGGTCAGGCAGTATTCAATCATCTGTGATGCTATATAAGAAGTTGCCATGGAGTATAAAATCAGGTCTGTTTCCAGGGTCCCGAAGCTAAACAAAAACAGGACAAAGTTGAACACAAAGTTGTAGGTACCGATACGGATGCCCAGTTTCTGATTTAAAATTATGGATATAATATCATTGCCACCCGCAGAACCCAGGGATCTGAAAATGATTCCGCACCCGCCGCCAAAAAGGATTCCTCCTGCAAGAGTGGCCAGCCACTTATCCGTGATATGGATGTCCACATTAACCATCTCAATGACAAGGGTCAGGCAAACCATGCCGTACAGCGAATAATAAAAAAAACGTTTGGAAACGAATTTCCAGCCCAAGATAAATACCGGGATGTTTAGTATCATATACCACAGTCCCGGAGTCAGGGTGTCAGTTGCATAAAGCAGGAGCAGTCCCATACCGGAAAAACCGCCGGTGATCATACCGTGCGGGATAATAATCCCTTTGAGGCCTACGGCAAAAATCAGGCTGCCAAGGGTTATCAGAAAAAGATTCCATGGAATAGAAAACGTCATGTTTTTGATGTTCATTTTATCACCTGAAAACAAGGTCCTGGTTTAGAAAAAGCGGATCTAATTAATATAAACACAAAAGAATAGCAAGTATTTTTATTCCAAATAAAATAAAAAGCAATTATTGGTTTTCAATCGCTTTAAATTTTTTCAGGATTTCGTTTAGTTCACCAGTGTTTGAGATGACCTCAAACCCTTGCCATTCTGGTGGAAAAAGGGTCTGATAATCAGGCCTGGTAAACCGTTCATCCACCAATAAAACAACACCTTTATCCGTATCGCTTCGGATCAACCGGCCGGCCGCCTGGAGAACCCGGCTGAACCCAGGCATCTGGTATGCAATAAAGAATCCGTCCGCAGTTGTATTTGTCTGGTCCTTTTTAGTGACGCTGTCATAATAGGCCCGGATTTGTTCTTGTTCAAAGTTGACCTGGGGCAACCCCACCCCTACCACCATGACTGTAGTCAATCTTGAACCTTTCAAGTCAATGCCTTCACCAAAGATGCCTCCCATGACTGCAAAACCTGTCACCTGGCTTTTAGGGGTAAAACTTTCCAGGAAATCAAGCCGTTGGCTTTCATCCATACCCGGATGCTGGATTTGTATGGATCCGGAAAATTGATCCGGGTTGATTCTGTCAAGCACCGCATCCATATAGCCATAAGAGGAGAAAAAGACGAGTAGATTTCCTGGCCGGGTTTTCACCGTATGAACAATCAGGTCTGCTACATGATCGTAATATTGGCTGCGATGCCTGTAGGTCGTTTTAATTCGATTATGGATAGTAAGTGTGAAGTGTTCTCGGGGAAATGGTGAGGGCAGGGCAATGAAATGGGGCAGAATTTGCTTGGTATTTTTCGGTGTTGCTTCTTTGTTATCCTGAGTATCATCTTCTGTTTCGTCCTCTATATTTTCGGGTTCCGAAAGGCCGAATAACACGTGCTGATAATATTCAAAAGGATAAAATGTGGCCGAAAAGAATACAGCAGATGTACATCTTTTTATCAGTCGTGAAAATATTGGCGCAGGATCTAAACAGAAGAGATTGATATGGATATCCAGGTAGTCATCCAAATTTTGAGACTGGATGAAAATACGATAATGGCTGCCAAAATACCGTGATAGGTTTAGAAACCCATTGATTGTAAAAAAGGTTTCTAACACAATATCCCTGACCAGCGACTCCTGGTGGGCCTCCAGCCACAGGTCTGCTTTCAGGGTAAACTCTTCTGCCGCAGCCATAAAGCTTTCAGGCAGCTCTGAGCAAGAATAGCTATCTATGTCTTTTAAGAAGGCCGTTTTAAGCCGTATCATTTCTTTTCGTATTTCTGTCAGAGCTCTTCCAAGTCCGGGTGCTGTATCACGTAAAAGTTTTTGAGCCTCTGTGACGGTGTTCTGACTTATAAGTGCTGAATACATGGATCTTAGCCGGTCTGGGAGGTTATGGGCTTCATCAATTAAAAAGGTAAGCTTTCCTGTGCTCCGGTCAAAGAATCGCTTTAAGTAGACCCTGGGATCAAATGCATAGTTTAAATCGCAGATAATGATGTCACAGGTTAAAGACAGGTCCAATGAAAACTCAAAGGGACAGATTTCAAATTCACGCGCCAAGCGTTCTATACACTCCTGGTCAAAATGATCCTGATTTGAAGACTTGGCCATGGCTTTTGCAAGTTTTGTATAATAAGCGCGGGCATAAATACAGGTTTCCATATCGCAGGGAATTTGCGGGGTAAAACACGTTTTTTGTTTGGCTGTAATGATCACACTTTTTATTCTGGCACCTGCATTAGCAAGGTCTTTTAATGCCTTTGCCGCTACGGTACGGCCCGGACTTTTGGCAGTAAGATAGAATATTTTATCTGTTTCTTTCTGCCCTATAGCTTTTATTGCAGGAAACAGGGTCGCCATTGTTTTGCCTGTACCTGTTGGTGCCCGGGCAAAAAGAATTCGATCATGCTTTATGACTTTGTACACGGATTCGGCAAGATCCCGCTGCCCTGTGCGAAAATCTGAATAGGGAAATTCCAATGACTGAATTGACTGATTGCGAATACGGGCCCATGCAGTTTTTGAACCCAGCATGCTCAGATAACTGCTGATCAGCTTGCTAAAGAAATCTTCAAGCTGCTCGTTCGTACAACGAAGTTCCTTTGACGCAGTCTCCTGGTCAAAGACGTTTACATAGGTCAGGATCAAGTCAATCTGGTGCAGGTCCTTTTGCATGGCAACCATGTATCCATAACATTTGAGTTGCTCAAGATGACTGAATGGCGGTTCTTGAACTATGATTTCCGGATTTTTGCGGCAGGTTTTTATCTCTTGAACGATTACCCCTGATGACGCCTCCAGCAAACCGTCCATCCTACCGAAAATTTCCAGGGTAAATGATGATTGATCAATATTCAGGGATATGGAAACTTCTTTTTGCCAGGCTTCAGTCCAGGATTCCTGTACCCGTATATGTTCGCGGATACCCTCCATTGCACGGA
>JAKSAU010000678.1 GCA_022361535.1 Desulfobacterales bacterium | reverse complement strand
GTCTTAACTTTTAGGGGAATACGAAAAAATCGTATCTATAGTATAGTTTATATTTCGAAGGTATGGACGAATGTTATCATAATCCGGGCGTGAATACAAAAATAATCAGCCGTATTCGTCAGATCGTCGATTTGACAGTCTGTTTACCGGATGTACAATTGTACCCGTGAAAATCGCGGCAGACACCAACACCTTCAGATTTTCCAGGCCCCCCGCTCCAGGGAGTGATTATTTCGAATCCAAAGCCAGCTTCAGGCCGAATCCGATAAAGATGATCCCTGACAGGCGCTGCATCCAGGTACCGATGCGCTCGTTACTGCGGAGCGTCCGGGTCATGAGGGCGGCTGCCCGGGTCAGGATCAGGCACCAGATCGTGCCCGTGACCAGGAATGTCCCGCCCAGGATAAGAAAGGGCAGGGGACCTGCCGCTGCCGCTGCCGGGTCGATGAACTGGGGCAGGAACGACAGGAAAAACAGGGCCACCTTGGGGTTGAGCACGTTGGTCAGCACCCCCTGCCGGTAGATTCGGGTCAGATCCTTGCCGGTGAACGGGTTGCCCTGGCTTTCAAAGGCCGGCGAGCGATCCGTAAGCGCCTTGATACCGAGGAAGATCAGGTAGATGGCGCCGGCCCATTTGACCAGGGAAAAGGCAAAGGCCGACGTGGACAGGACCAGGGACAGGCCGAAGGCGGCGCAGAGCACATGGACCACGCAGCCGGACATGATGCCGGCCACGGAAACCAGGCCGGCCCGCTTGCCCTGGGCAATGCTCCGGGTCAGGATGTACATGGTGTCGGCTCCCGGCGTAAGGTTGAGAATGATCGCCGCAATGATAAAGCCCGCATAATTTTCAATTCCGAACATCGTGGTTCCCCTAATCCAGCAGGGCGGTGATGAACCGGCCCGGGTTAAAATCCTGTAGGTCGTCTATGCCTTCCCCAACCCCGATATAGCGGATGGGCAGATCCATGGCGTTGGCCACGGCAGCCACGATCCCGCCTTTGGCCGTGCCGTCCAGTTTGGTCAGGGCCAGTTGGGTGAGGCCCACGGCTTCATCAAACAGCTTTGCCTGGGACAGGGCGTTCTGGCCGGTGGTGGCGTC
>JAKSAU010000506.1 GCA_022361535.1 Desulfobacterales bacterium | reverse complement strand
TGAAAATGACCGAGTTACCATCCTTGCCATTGGTGCTGCAACCAATATTGCAATTCTGCTTTTAAAGTATCCCCAGTTGGGGCAGTTTATAGATGAAATTGTCCTGGTTGCCGGACGACGGGACATGGAACAGCATTTTTTCTCAGGTAAATGGCAGCTTAAACCTTTCAGGGACCTAAACTTTGAGTTTGACCCCATCGCGTTTAAGGTATTGTTAGAAAGCCAGATAAAGCTGACATTGATTCCTTTTGAAGCGTGTCATCATGTTTGGATAAGGCCGGAGGACCTGATTGATATCGGAAAAAGCAATAGAGTTGGCAAATATCTGGTGGAGCATTCATTCGGCTGGATAGCGGAATGGGAAACAGTCTTCGGTGCCAATGGTTTCAACCCGTTTGATCTGGTCGCAGCAGGCTACCTTATCAATCCCAACGCTTTTACGACACATGAATGGCAGGCTGAAGTGCAAGAAGGACCGGACGATACAGACCCGGATAAAACCAAGCCTTATCTTATCTGCAATGAAAACATCAACCACGGCAGACCTGTCAATTACTGTACAAGCGTCACAAAAGAGTTAAAGCCGTTGTTGCTTGAACGGATCTGTTCCCATGACATGTCTGCTTTTGTTTTGGGTATGTCCCATGTAAATGTAATCGTTCCCAGCGTTGAAGAAGGATCTGAATATTACGCACGCGTTCTCGGATTTGAACAGGCCTTTGATCATAACGGAAATAAAATGGATTATGAAGGCGTTGAAATGAAGCCATTTGCTTTGGATGCAGGCATAATGGATGCCAAAGTCAATGTCGACGTCCGCTTTTTAAAGCATCCCCAGGCAAATGTTTACCTGGAACTTATGGTTTATCATACCCCAAAGGGCAAAGCTGAGATCCCCGAGCAACCCAAAACCTACGACATGGGCGGCCCTCGCCATATTGCAATGGAAGTATCAAACTGCAACGAGGTCTTCAGTTTTCTAAAGGACCAGGAAGGCGTTACCATGATTAATACCAGTAAAAACTACCACCCGATAAAACTTGACGGTTTTCCCATTACATTTTTCTACTGGATAGACAAGTACGGCATCCAGTGGGAAATGGAAGAAGGCAGGCAGATTGGTCTTTCAAGGGGGATTGTTTAATCTGCTTAACTAAAATTTTATCCAAAAATTAAATTCGCACAATAAGAACTATTTAAGATGATGTATCTTTTTTGCGTTTGTTTTTAAAACTTGGATAGATCTCTTTGACGCAATCCGGACAGATACCGTGGCTGAACTGGGCGTCTGTGTGGTCCTGGATATAATTTTCGATTCTGTTCCAATAGCCCTGGTCATCCCTGATTTTTTTACAATGGGCACAAATAGGAATGAATCCGCGAAGGGTTTTTATTTCGGACAAGGCTTCTTGAAGCTCCAGGATCACCTCTTCTCTTTCAGCTGCCGAAGTTTCCACCAGCCGGTGAAGTGCTTTGAGATCCTGGACCTGCTTTGTTTCGTGGTCCGGAAAATCAGGCTCTGTATCATATGCACCCTCTTTGGAGTGGCCCTCTATACCCTTTTCATGAAGGGCCAATACCGTCATGGTTTGGCTTAAGAATAAATTTTTACCCCTATTGCTGTAGTATTCCCCATAACTGAAAAACCCCGAGGTAGGTGCAAGGCATGCCAATGGTGCAAGCTCAAGTTTAGAATCCTCTCCTAAAACCCATTTGCGGGTCAGGCAGGAATAAATAAAAATGGCATCACAGTTCTTGGCGGTAAAATTATCGAACATCTGGCGGGCAGCCTGTGCAACCAGGCCGGAGTGGCAAAATGCAAACCAGACCTTTTCACCGGTATAAAATGGTGCCATAAAATCAAGAGACCCATCAGGCAGCAACCGGTTGGCATGTCTTGCCAATTGTACACCGTGCCGCTCCACCACCAAGGGAAATTCCGCTGCCGACTGGGGTAGTCGCTCTCCTACATTTTCTCCCAGGTAGTGGGTATAGATATCTTTTGCAGGCTTGCCGTCAATTGTGTGGATACACGTGTTCTCAGCATGGGAAATCTCCATTGCTTTACCCAATGGTACCCAGCTTAAATTGTAGCTGTTATGTGCAATCAAATCCTTTCCGCCCAAGGATACTGCAGCAGCCCCTGCATCAGTATACCCGTCTTTGGTAAATACATAAGTTTTTTGAGCAGCACCGTTATCACCGGCTTGGGCACCGGCAATTACTACCTCAGGACAGGTATCCTGGAATCCGTTTAAAAGCGGTTCACCGTTTATTGCTCCCCCGTTTTTAATACCGCATCCAAAGATGATCGCAGCTTTAATGTCAGGCTGGCTGATGTCTGAAGCCAGTTGAAGGCCGGCCTGGTAAAGATCCTCATTTTGTGTCACCAATGCTGACCGTATTTGAGTTTTTTTAAATTGAGTGAAACTGATTACAATTGTCTGATCAAGGGATTCTCCCTCCATTATCTCGCCGGCAGTTGTGGTGCCGATAATGGGCGAGTTGGGAAAAACTGCTGTTACTTCTTTAATTAAACTCGATACGCACTCTTTGGTCGGATTTCCGCAAAATATTTGAATTAAAAGCTGTTGCGGGTTTTCTTTTGAAACTTTTTCTTGAGCCTGGTGCAGATCATCCTGACTTTGATACTTGATATTGAAGCTGAACATCTTGATTCTCTCCGAAACCTTGAAGAACGGTTAAAAAATGATGATGCAGAACAAAAAATCTATTTAAGGGCTTATATTTGCTAAAATGATCAGCCGTGTCAATGACTGTTAGATAAATACGACTGTTTACATTCAAATAAGGAGCTTTTGAAAGAACTTATACACCATTGAAGATCTTTTTTTATTTTCGTTATGGCTTAAGCTCCGGTTGCATATCAGGCCAGCCATGTTCATTCTATATCAATCCTCAAAACACCTATCTGATTACCCTGTAAAATAAAGACATCTCATATACAATACCGGCCCGTTTATTCTAAGAAGCGGCTGCCGAATTTTCTTTAAAAATTCGCCTGATGCCGTCTTCTTAGAACAAACGAGCCTAAGTGCTCAAACGATCAATAACTTCATTTGAGGAGCGCTATAAAAACAGGAATAACCCCTTACTAAAGTCGGCCCATCATATAGTTCTCTTATTTTTGGCCACAACCTTCCGGGTCAAGTCAGGTATGATCTCGAACAAGTCACCCACATAAGTCACGTCAGCCAGTTCGGTAATGGGCGCATGCCTGTCCTTGTTCACAGCAATGATTTTTGAAGCACCTGTCACCCCTGCCATATGCTGGATGCTGCCGGATACCCCACAGGCAATGTAAAGGTCCGGGCGGATGGTCTTACCTGTTTGACCGACCTGAAAATTATGGGAAATCCAGCCGGCTTCAACAGCCGCTCTTGTGGCACCAACCCGACCCCCAAGCGCCTGCGCCAGCTCTTCTAAAAGCTTGAACCCTTTGGGTCCTTTTACACCGCGGCCACCGGCAACAATAATATTAGCATCCTCAAGATTGACGGTATCACCTGGTATATTGCTGATCTCTTTAACCCGGACCAGGTTGTCCTTTTTGCTCAGGGTAACCTCAAAGGTTTCAACGGTTCCGGTTCTTTGATCGTCCCTGTCCAGCTTTTTCATCACACCCGGACGAACGGTTGCCATCTGGGGACGATTATCCGGGCAAACAATGGTGGCCATGATACTGCCGCCAAATGCCGGACGGGTTTGAAGCAATATGCCGTCCTTCTCACACATTGATAAACGGGTACAGTCAGCAGTCAATCCCGTTTTCAAACGGTTGGAAACCCTGGGAGCCAGGTCACGGCCAAGCGGTGTCGCTGAAAAAAGTAGAATTTCAGGCATTTTTACCCGCACCACATCTGCCACAACCCGGGTAAAATAATCGGTCCGATAAATTTTAAACCGCTCATCATCAACCAGAATCACATGATCGGCACCATAAGCAATAAGTTCATCTGAAATGCCATTTAACCCGAATCCGGGAACCAGTGCAGTAACCCTGCCTTCTTTTGCCTGGCCCTCGTCTGCAAGAGTCCTTGCCTTACCAAGAATTTCCAGGGAGCCCTCTGTGATCCGGTTACCATCCATTTCTATAAAGACAAAAACACCTTTGAAACCGGATACATCCATCTTTATACGATCAAGATTCTGTCCGAATGATATGGCCTCAAATCTACAGGCATCCGTGCAGGCTCCGCAAAGGGTGCATGACGCTTTGGGAACAGCTTTTTTTTCAGTCATTTCAAGTGCATCATAGGGGCATGCAGCAAGACATTTGCGGCACCCGGTACATTTATCATTATCAATCAATATGGACATTGGATTTTACCTAAACGTTATTGGTCCTTCTTAACTTTTACAGTGCATACACCAGCACCCGCTTAAGCGCCGGGCATCAGGTTTTCTTCTATAAGGGTGTCTAAAAACTGATCTGAAAGATCATCGGCACAGCCTTCTTTAATCAGACCTTTGCGGCCAAGCTCCGGGACAAATGTCTTTCGTACAGTTGTTGGGGACCCGGCAAGGCCGATCCGCAAGGGATTAAGATCCAGATCATCACTGGCAAAAACCTGGATGGTCTTATCCCTGAACGTTTTTACAATGCCGTTCATTGTCTTGTACCTGGGTTTGTTCAATTCTTTAACCACCGTGACAAGGGCAGGCAGCTTTGCTTCCACAGCCCGCTGCGTGCGGCCAAAAACGCTTTTCACCTCAACAACACCATCAGCAACTGCTATATCCGTCGCATAGGTAATCTGTGCAATACCCAAACACTCTGCCAGCTGAGGCCCGACCTGGGCCGTGTCACCGTCTATTGCTTGGCTGCCGCAGAGAATTAGGTCAAATGGTGCCAATTTTTTTACAGCCATGGAAAGAGTATAGGCTGTGGCCAGGGTATCGGCTCCTGAAAAGGCCTTGTCAGATACAAGGCAGCCGTGGTCAGCTCCCATTGCAAGGGCTTCAAGCAATGCGTCCTTTGCCTGGGGAGGCCCCATGGACAGTACCGTCACCTTTGTATCTGTATGGGCATCTTTTATCTGAAGGGCGGCTTCCAGGGCATGCTTATCTTCGGGATTAATGATAGAAGGAACCCCGTGCCTGATAAGTGTACCGGTTTTAGCATCGATCTTTACCTCATTGGTATCCGGTACCTGTTTGATGGTTACGATAATATTCATTTCTTGCTTTACTCTTTGTTCAATTAATTATTTAGCCTTTTCAAGTTAACCTGGCTACCTTAGCAACCAATGGCTCTTGAGATTACCATGCGAAGCACTTCCGAGGTGCCTTCCCCGATTTGCAGCAGGCGCTGATCCCGGTAAAAGCGTTCTACATCGTATTCCTTCATAAGACCGTATCCACCATGGATCTGTACGGCTTCATCCGCCACTTCTTTGGCAACCTCAGAACAATAAAGCTTGCTCATAGCCGCTTCCTTGCCAAAGGGTTGATGCTGATCAGCAAGCCAGCAGGCCCGATACAGGAAATTACGGGCCAGTTCGATCTTCATGGCCATGTCAGCCAGCTTAAAAGAAACCACCTGTTGTTTGCTCAACGGCTTGTTGAATTGGACTCTTTCCTTTGCATATTTCAAGGCTGCTTCATAGGCACCCTGAGCACATCCAAGCCCCATGGCAGCAATGGAAAGACGACCCCTGTCCAGGGTTGAAAGCATCTGTTTGAATCCGTCACCAGGGTTTCCCAATACAGCACCATCCGGCACCCAACAGTCTTCCAAAGAAATCTCAGCAGTATTTGAAGCACGCCACATCAGCTTGTTTTTCATTGGAGTTGCCGTATATCCCGGCGTATCGTTCTCAACGATAAAACAGGTATGCTGGATCTTTCCATGATCATCCTTCCCGGTAATGGCCTGAATAATGGTCCCCCGGGTCATGGGGGTGGCAGCATTGGTAATAAATATCTTTGACCCGTTGAGTATCCAGCCGCCCTTGTCTCTCACCGCACGGGTTCTGGATGCACCGGCATCAGACCCTGCATTGGGCTCTGTGAGACCAAACCCCATGAGAAAATCACCGTTGCACAATTCAGGCAGATATTTTTTCTGTTGGGCGTCATTGCCGAAATAATATACAGGAGACAAACCTAAAGAATTACCTGCAGCAACCGTGGCTGCCTGGGAGCCGTCTATCCTTGCTATTTCTTCAACCGCAATGATGTAGGACACATAATCCAGGCCCTGTCCGCCCAAGCGTTCTGGTACAATCATCCCGAAAAGGCCGATGTCGCCCATCTGCCGGGTCAGTTCCAGGGAAAAGGTTTCATTTTCTTCCAGATTACCGGCCACAGGCTTGATTTCATTTTCTGCAAACTCCCGGACGGCTTTGCGGAGCATGTCATGCTTGTCTTCCAGTTTATAAGATAAAGTCATATGTTGGTTTTACCTTTTGGTTCTCTATAAATCATAAAAAACAAAAGGCTGGTTCTACCACGAAAGATTTTGAAATAACAAGATAAAATTTAGGTGGACCTATTGGATTCACGCACCCCCAAAAAAGATCCGGCCTTCAGGAATACCTGCAGGCCGGATGTCATCACACGTTGTAATTCTATAGCAATTTAAGGATTCATTTCATAGGCATCGACCAGGGAATAGACATGGTCTTTTAAAACGGTTTCAAACTGTTCGGCATTAACCGCCGGACGTTTGACCATCTTCAGGCAGGCTTCCTGCTGTTTTTCTGTGCTGCTGCCTTTAGAGTAAAGCTCAAGACCGTAGTTGGCAAAATCCCTGACCATGAAATCAAAAATCTGGTCCAGAAGCGCATCATCCACGTTTTCCATTGCTGCGCTTTCAATAATCAGCTGGCCGTATGCCACCAGAGTAAAGATTTCACCCACTGCAAGCAGGTAATCAAAATCATTCATCATCTGGTCTTTGAGTTCCAAACCGGAAACCATGAGGTATTCCTCATACGCCTTGATCTGTTCCTTAAAAATATTGATGTTGGGCAGATCCTTGCTGTCGTATGCTTTGCGGAAATCATGGAACTGGGTCTTGGCATAACCGCGTGTGGGCCCCTGGTTGAACATGAAATCATCATTTTCATTGCCGTTGAGTCTAGGCACTTCGTCAAACTGGCCCGGGTTGAAAAAGTAATTGGGAATGAGTTTTACAATCAATGCCATATTCACGTGTCGTGTCCCCTCAAGTTTTGGGAAACCGCGAAGCTCAATCACTGCCTGTTCAAAATAAACGTCCTTTTCAAACCCTTTTGCTGCGATGATATCCCAAAGCAGTTCATGAACCTCTTCACCCTGGAGCGCCACCTTCATTTTCATGATGGGGTTGTACAAGAGATACCGTTTGTCATTCTCATTGGCACAGCGCATGTAGTCGGTCGCCCTAAGGCCAAATAGTTTCATAGCGGCAATACGGCAATATGCATCCACAAACAATTTTTTAACATGGGTGAATTCAGTCACATATTTACCGTAAAGGTTTCTTTTTGAAGCATGATTCAAGGCTTCGTAAAAGGAATGGGTAACGATTCCGGTGGCCCCGGAACCGATGTTGAACTTACAGATATT
>JAKSAU010000204.1 GCA_022361535.1 Desulfobacterales bacterium | reverse complement strand
CAACCCTATACAAGCTTGACGTAGACCTGGCCAATGCATGCTGGCTTGTCACCAACGGTGCATTACTTTTTACCATCCCCATGTTACTTGCATTTATTCGGCTGATTCTGTCCTGAAACAGATGCCACCGACCAAACAAAATACCCTTATCATGGACATCCATGATAAGGGTATTAAACAAACACATTAAACCTTGGTACGTAGGCTCGTTTGTCCTAAGAAAAAGGCATCAGACGTATTTTTGCAAAAAATACGGCAGCCGTTTCTTAGAATAAATGAGCCGGTGTTTAGATATTCAATGCCGCAGGTAGCAAAGCTCGCCTAAAATACTAAAAGATTCTATCTGTTCTTTGAACTCAACTCAGGAAAATCCCAGTAAAAGTATTCCGTAATTTCCTCTTCAGCTTCTGCATCCTGACGGCTCACCTCAATTTCACGCAACTCAATGCGGCGGATTTTACCTGAAATGGTTTTAGGCACCTCAGGAACAAATTCGATAATCCGCGGAATCTTGAATTTAGCAAGAATGTTCATAGTATGCTTGAAAAGATCCAGTGCCAGTTCCTTGCCGCCTGTATAGCCCGGATTCAAAATGACATAGGCTTTTACCAACTGATACCTGTTTGGATCGGGCGCTCCAACGACCGCAGCTTCGGCCACACCAGGATGCTCAAGAAGAGCACTTTCCACTTCAAAAGGCCCAATTCGGTAATCGCTGGATTTAATCACATCATCAGCCCGGCCCACGAACCACCAATACCCGTCCTCATCAAAGGAGGCACGGTCTCCTGTATAATAATAGTTGTCCACAAAGACCGAACTCATCTTTTCCGGGTTACCGATATATTCACTGAAAAGACCGATGGGCTGCCAGTTGTTCATTTTAACTACAATATGACCCACCTGATCCGGTGTCTTGATTTCATTGCCTTCGTCATCTGCCAGGGCCACATCATACATAAAAGAAGGCACACCAAAAGATCCGGAACGCATTTTCCCGCCCATCCAGGGCGGATTTCCAATCATAGCAGTAGATTCGGTCTGGCCATAAAAATCCCTGATTTCTGTACCGGTGTGGTTTTTCCACTGGGTGATCACTTCCGGATTCAGGGGTTCGCCTGCAGAAATGGACTGGCGCAGGCTGGACAAATCAAATTTATCCAATTCCATGTTAACAAACATCCGCCAGGCTGTTGGCGGTCCGCAAAAGGTTGTGACATGGTTTCTTACAATTGCATCAAGATAGGCTTTGCCGTCCAGTGTATCAAACCGGAAACCTGTTGCAGTAGCCCCCACATTAAAAGGTACAAAAAATGATGACCAGGCCCACTTTGCCCATCCGGGAGCACTCAGGTTGTGGTGGATATCATCAGGTCTGACTCCGATCATCACGGTGGTGGACAGATGTCCCACCGGATAAGAGGCTGCGGTATGCCCTACCCGCTTGGGCAAACCGGTTGTACCTGAAGTAAAGAAACAGAATAAAATTTCATCTGATTCTGTGTCTGCAGCCTCAGCCTCATCTGATTGTGAATCTACCCAATCATAGGAGTCCCATCCTTCTTTTTCACCAATCACCAGCTTGACTCTGGGGGAAATGCCGGTTTCTTCAATGGCCTGCTCAATGATATCAACAGAGGCCTCATCTGCCATAATCACGTCAGGCTTATAGGTTTCAAACCTGAACTCTAGCTCTCTTGCCGTCATGGTCGTGGCTGTAGGTACGGCAACAATTCCGGCTTTAACGCAGGCAAGACTTGCAAACCAAATTTCAGGGCACAAAGGAACCATCATATACATATTGTCTTTATGCTCTATTCCCTCGGCTGCCAGAAAATTGATCAGTTTATTGGCCTTTTGAGACAATTCCAGATATGAAAAAGACCGGGTTTCAAGTGTATGGATGTTATTATAAATCAAGGCGGCTTTATCAGGAGTTTCAGCCACATGGATTCCTTCAAAGACCTCTTTGGCCCAGTTGAATTGGGTGGGGAGTGTCATGCCGTTTAGTTTTTCAAAAAACGATTTGGCTTTGGCCTCTTTTTCCGAGTTGTCCGGCATCTGGTTGATTTGAATGACGTCTTTGTAGAGTTCTTTCATACCGTTAAAACACTCCTTGCAATCCGAATTAATCTTATGTATAGCTGATCCGAAAAAATATTGATTCTATAATGGATCGCCCTTGGGTTTGTCAAATTTTATATGCAAGACACCCAAGTAAAGAGGACAGCATCCCCCATGACAGAAAAGTATCCAACCCTTATACTTGCCCCGCTCCAAGGCTTTACCGATGTAACCTACAGACAGGTTTACGCCCGTCATTTTAAAGGGATTGATCTGGCCATGGCCCCTTTTATCTCCACCATGGGAGAACAACGGCTAAAACCTTCAAGGATAAAAGATGTTGCACCGGATCTAAATAAGAATCTTTTTGTCATCCCCCAGATCCTGGGCAATGTCGCCCAGGATTTTATTTTTCTTGCCGACCACCTGTTTGAGATGGGCCATACCCAGGTCAACTGGAACCTTGGATGTCCCCATTCCAAAATTGCAAAAAAGCAGCGGGGGTCAGGTCTGCTGCTTTACCCGGATAAAATTGACCAGCTTCTCTCAAAAATCATACCCGGGATGAAACCCTCCCTGAGTGTGAAAATCAGGTTGGGGCGACGCAACAAGGATGAAATCAATGACCTGCTGGCCATATTCAATACCCATAAAATTGACGAGGTTATCCTTCACCCCCGCACCGGCGAGCAAATGTACACGGGAACATCAGATCATGATGCCTTTGAAAAAGCCCTGAATGCATGTGACCATCCTATGGTTTATAATGGTGATATTGTGGATATGAACTCTTATAACAAAGTTCGACATCGATTTCCCAATATTGACCGCATCATGATCGGCCGCGGTATTCTTTCAAATCCTTTTCTGGCTGAGGAAATCAAGGGTATTGATGAAGATAACTCCAATCAAACCCAGCGGCTT
>JAKSAU010000488.1 GCA_022361535.1 Desulfobacterales bacterium | reverse complement strand
TTTAAAACACGGTGCGGCAGGCCATGGGCCACCAGTTCTACCGGACACTCTTCCTCCACGGTGCAGGAATACATGGTCTCCAGCATCTCTCCGGTGATTTCAGCCTGGTCGTGATAGTGCAGCCGCCTGTTCACACAGGCCACCGCCTTCACATACCGGGAAACCACCAGCAGGTCATGACTGACGACCAGGATGGTGATCTCTTTGTTCAGTGCTGCCAGAAGCTGGTAAAATTCTGATTGGCCTTTGGTATCTATGCTGGCGGTGGGTTCATCCAGAAGGAGCATCTTGGGCTGGCTGACCAGGGCCCTTGCTATCAGCACACGCTGGCGCTGACCTCCTGAAAGTTGCCCGATCTTTTTGTCTGCAAAGCTCGCCATTTCCAACCGGTCCAGTGTTTCGAGGGCGGTTTTACGATCCTGGGCCTTGTTTCGCCGAAAACGATTCTTGGGATCAAAGGATCCCATTAACACCACATCCAGGACTGAAATGGGAAAACTCTGATTCATATGAACATTCTGGGGAACATACCCGATGCAGGATGCCGCTTTTCCAGGGGATTTCCCATTCACCAGGATGCTCCCCCCGCTGGGGGTGAGAAGACCTAGTATAAGCTTCAGTAACGTGGTCTTCCCTCCGCCATTGGGGCCTATTATGGCTAAAAAATCCTGTTCCCTCACATTAAGATTGACCGCTTCAAGTATTGCTTCACCCGAATATGAGAAATCAAGATTTTTAATATCAACAATTGACATGGGACTCCGTTTCTACTTAAGGGCGTCTTTAAATTTTCCGGCGATCATGCGCAGATTGGCCATCCAGTCCTCTGCCAGAGGATCGGCAAACGCCACCTGTCCCCCAATTTCACTGGCAATGGTTTTGGCACTTTTTGTGGAAAACTGGGGCTGGACAAAGATCACTTTTATGCCCTCTTCTTTTGCGTGCTTGATCAATTCTTTTAACTGAGCCGGTTTGGGATCTTTTCCCTCGATTTCAATGGGAACCTGTTTAAGACCGTAGGCCTTGGCAAAATATCCCCATGCGGGATGGAATACCATGAACTGCAAGCCCTTTTTTCCGGCCAGCGTCTGTTTCAGCTCTTGGTCCAATGCATCAATCTTTGCTACAAATGCCTTGAAATTTGCTTCATAAGCTTTTTTGTGTGACGGATCCGCAGCCTGAAGCGCCTTCAGAATGGTTTCTGCCTGGATTTTTACCAAAGCGGGAGAGGTCCAGATATGAGGATCAAGACCGGTATGGTCATGGTGTTCCTCTCCATGATGCCCTTCTTCGTGATGCTCTTCAGCATGATGTTCTTTGTCATGGTGTTTTTCATCGTGATGTTCCCCGTCATGATGCTCTTCGCCGTGATGTTCCTCGTCATGATGGTGGTGCGCTTCCATGGCAATTTTATCTATTCCATGGTCGGTATGGATCACCTTCATGTCAGGGTTGGCGGCAGAGATTTTTTTCAGCCACGCATTTTCAAAGGGGACACCGATGGAAAAATAGAGTTTTGAATTTGAAAGCTCAGCCATCTGCCGGGGCTTGGGTTCATAGGTGGCAGGGCTGGCGCCTGGTTTAACCATAACCTTTACATCAACCAAATCACTGCCAATTTGTTGCACAAAGTACTTTTGGGGTACAATACTGACAAAAACGGGTAATTTTTCAGCAGCATTGGCTGAACCAAATGAAATAACCGATAGTAAAACGATTAACAACAGCCGTCTATTCATCTTTTCTGTCTCCTTTTTTGACTGCGAAATCATACAATCACAATTTGAAACCATACGATGCAACATAATTACATTTTATGATTTTAGCAAGACTTACATCCATTCTTTCATGTTTTTTAAAGCCCTGTACCTGAATCTTCCTCTTAACTCCCCTAAAGAGAAACGAGTTACGAAATATTTACAGCTTTTATTTCGCAAAACGTACAGACTGACAACTAAGAATTGATAATTTTATTAAAAAGATTATCAGATCATTTCAACGTCTTATTGGAAAAAAGACGCAGAAATTTTTAGGCGTGTTGAACGTTACGACACACCTAAAAATTTCTGGTGGGTTTATTTGTCCTTTAGAGCCATCTCCTTGCCACAGCATGACAAAGGAACTGTACAGCAGCCATCGGCTCCGGGTTTACAGGTACAGGTTTTTTTCACCTCTAATTCAAGACCGCAAGCGTCACAATAAAAGACATCCCCTTCTTTCATGTCACAACAATTTGCCATTTTAAACTCCTTTGAATCTATTGAGTTAAAAGAATCGTTGAATAAAACACGAAGTGTGTTTCCATGATTGCAATCTATTTACATTATTAGAATAATGCAAGAACTAATCGAAATCTAACATTGTTTAACCTGAATATTGCACGAAATTGAACCAAAAGAGAGGCAAAGGAAGTATTATATAATTCAGCTACTTACACAGAATTAAAACTCAGGAGTTGCCATGACACTTTGTAATACAAAAACGATTGAGTTCTCAAGATGTAAAGGCATGAAAATTCGGTTAAATTTTGACGGTGGGGAAATCACATCCGATGCCGGTGCCATCCTTTTGAGCCGGGCCGATAAAATGATCAATCTCACAGACCGTATTGCATCTTCGACGAATGATTCTCGGTGCATAGGTAAAGTTGATCATGCCATCGGTGATATGATTCGACAAAGGGTTTACGGTTTGGCTTTGGGATATGAAGATTTGAACGGCCACATTACCCTGCGCAAGGACACAGCCATACAAACTGCCGTTGGCCAAGACAAAGATCTTGCCAGCAGTTCAACATTGTGCCGTTTTGAGCATGCAGCTGGCAGACAATTATGTTGGGATATCCATAAAACCTTGGTTGAAATATTCATTGAATCCTTTAAAAAGCCGCCCAAAGAAATCGTCTTAGACTTTGATGCCACAGACGATCCGGTGCACGGCGATCAAATTGGCAAATTCTTCCATGGTTATTGCAGGAGTTATTGTTTTCTGCCTTTATACGTATTCGGCGGGAAGCACCTTTTGGCCGCCTATTTGAGGCCATGCAATATTGATCCGGCTTATGGCGCATGGAGCTTGAAACTGTTGTCCAGGCGGTTTCGTGAAGTATGGTCGGATGTAAAAATCATATTCAGGGCAGATTAGTGGATTTTACCGTCATTTGATGATGAACTGGTGTGATCAGCAGGAAAACCCCATTCATTACCTTATCGGTATTGGCAAAAATGCCAGGATTGAGAAGCAAGCGGCCCCTTTAATACAATTTGCACAGAAGCAGTTCGAAAAATCAAGGAACAAGCAGCGTATTTTCGGAGAGTTAAGCTATGCCGCAGAATCCTGGAAGTATGAGCGGCGTGTCATTGTCAAAGTTGAGCATACGTCAAAAGGGAAAAAACCCCGATTCATTTCATATCCTGTGGACTTGAGTCTCCGAATCAATTTATCGATGCTCAATGGTGTGTTATGGATATTGCCGTATGACATAGCCGAACTTTTTCTTCCTTCATCTGCAATTGCGACCTGAGTCGTATCCTTGTGGACATCAAGGCCAACATATTTTATAGTTTTCTCCACGACCTGTCTCCTTGTTGTTAAAAATCCTAATTAGCTTAAAACTTTTATACTTTGAGGCAGGTCGTGCTTTCAACTGTCAGCCATTATGTATAGTACCGAGCCTCGTACCTCGGCACAAGTCCGTACTTGGCGCTTCAGCTGAAAAAAGATTCAGGCCTGGGAACGGCAGAGAGAAGCGTCCGAGTATAAGCGTGGCTGGGGGCTTTGTAAATGGTTTTGCAGGGACCCATCTCACAAATCCGCCCTTGATGCATGACAGCCACATCATCGCAGATCTGTCTGACCACGGCAAGGTCGTGTGAGATAAAGAGCATGGTCAGGTTGCATTGCTTTTTCAGGTTTTCCAGAAGGTCCAGAATCCGGGCCTGGACTGATACGTCCAAAGAGGATACAGGTTCATCAAGGAGCAGAAGGTCAGGGTCGGTGATCAGGGCCCGGGCTATCTGGATCCGCTGGCACTGACCACCGGAAAGTTCATGGGGCTTTCTCGGATAGAATCCGGGATCAATACCCACCAACTCAAGCGTTTCACAAACCTTTTTTCTGATTTGGCCCGGACGGGTTTTGCCCATGACATGCAAAGGCATGGCCACAGCATTTCCAATGGATCTTCTGGGGTTCAGGGCAGATACAGAATCCTGGAAAACAATCTGAAACCTGGGTCGAAGCCGCTGCAGTTCCTTTTTATCCATTTGGGTGATCTCTTTGCCCCGGAGAATGATCCTGCCGGACTCAGGCGCTGGCAGCTGCATGATGGCCCTGGCAACGGAAGATTTGCCGCACCCGGATTCTCCAACCAGACCCAGGGTCTTTCCTTTATGAATCTGAAAGGAGACATCTTTTACCGCAGACAATTGTTTGTTCCGGCCAAGGCCATAGCTGACATCAAGGTGTTGCACATCCAGGACCGCTGGGGCTGGAGAGACCAGGCAGGGCTGTGTGCCGTTGATGGGATCCACCTTCCCAGGTAGCTTGGTGTCCAGACGAGGCAGCGCATTAAACAGGGCTTTAGTATAGGGCACTTTCATGCATGAAAACAGGGTCTTGACGGGGGCTTTTTCCACAATTTTTCCGGCATGCATCACAGCAATGTCACGGCAACGGGCTGCTGCCACACCCAGGTCGTGGGTGACCAGGATCATGGCCATCTGGTGCCGGGTGCACAGCCGACCCAGGAGATCTAAGATACCGGCCTGGACCGTGACATCAAGGGCGGTTGTGGGTTCGTCCGCGATCAGGAGCTTGGGTTTGCAGGCCAGGGCTGTTGCAATCACCACCCGCTGCTGCAGCCCCCCGGACAGTTGATGGGGGTATTGCCTGATCCGCATCCCGGGATTGGGAATACCCACCAAAACCATAAGTTCACGGGCCTGGCCCACGGCATCCTTGTAGGGCATGTTCAGATGATGGACAAGGGACTCTGCGATCTGCCTGCCCACGGTCATAACCGGGTTGAGTGCGGTCGTGGGGTTTTGAAACACCATGGCCATCTCTTTTCCCCGGATGGCATTCAGGGCCTTTCCCGGCTTGCCGGTAAGACAGCCCCCATTGAAAAAAATCCGGGAATTCTTTGATATCCAGGCCTCTTTGGGCAGCAGTCCCATGATGGATTTACACACCATGGTTTTGCCGCAGCCAGACTCACCCACAATACCCAGCACGCTTCCTTTTTCAAGGGAAAAGGAGATATTGTCCACGGCATTGACCCTGCCCTTTCCGGAGGCAAAACAGACCTCAAGGTTATCCACCTTTAGCAGCGGATCAACTGATCTGGATTTCATAAACAGGACTCCCTTTTATCTATCAACGTGCGGACCGCATCACCGACCACATTGAAGGATAGAACCGTGAGGAACATGACACAGGCCGGAACCAGGCTGATGTGTGCGGATTCCTCCAGGACCTCCTTGCCCTGGGAGATCATCTCCCCCCAGCTGGGGGCGGGGGGCGGAACCCCAAGGCCCAGGAAACTTAAGGCGCCTTCAGCCACAATCATGTAGGAGACCACCAGCAGGGCGTAAACCAGCAGTGGGATAAGGATGTTGGGCAGGATTTCCAGGATCAGGATCTGGGCGTCGGATTGCCCCATGGCCCGGGCTGCAACCACAAATTCCTTTTTGGCAAAGGTCAGGGTATTGGCTCTGGCCACACGGGTAAAGGCCGGGACGGTTAAAAAACCCAACACCAGGATGAGACTGGACAGGCTGGCACCAAAGTAGAAGACTGCCATGAGCAGCAAGACAAGCCCGGGAAAGGCCAGGATGGCATCCATAAGGGCCATGGTTACAGCTTCCACTCGGCCCCGGTAGAATCCGGCCAGCATGCCCAGGACTCCCCCGCCCAAAAGTCCCAGAAGCGGTGTGACAAGGCCCACAGCCAGGGAGACCCTGGCCCCGAAAATCATCCGGGTCAGGATATCCCGTCCCAATTGGTCTGTGCCGAATATGTGGACAAAAGGCGCTTCCACATATTCACCGGAAGCCTGCAAAACGGGTACGGCACAGGGGGTGCCCGGCAGGGCTGCCGGGTTCATCCAATTCATGTGATCCGGCGGCGGCAGCGGAAAAATCCCGGCACAAAGGGCAGCGCCGGTAATGATCAAAATCCATCCGGCTGCCAGCCAAAAACCGGGCCCGAGCTTTTCAGACAGAGAGGTTTCCCCGGTAAACTGCAGATCACTTTGCCGGTTTATCCGGGTGTTGTCCATCACATTCTCCTTGTCCGGATTTTGGGATCCAGTATGGCATAGAGGGTATCAACGGTAAGGTTGATCAGGATATAGGCAAAAGTGATAAAAAGGATACAGCCTTGGATCATGAAGGTATCCCGTCCGTAAATGGCGTTGACCAGAAGTCTTCCCAGGCCTGGCAGGGCAAAGATGGTCTCCACCACCACGGTCCCGCTGATCAGATGCCCCACCTGGATGCCCAAAAGGGTAATCAAGGTAAAGGAGGAGGGTTTCAGGGCGTGGTGAAAAAGGATTTTATGATCCGGTATGCCCTTGGCCCGGGCCAAAAGAATATAATCCTCTTTTAGAACGCTGATCATATCACTGCGCAGAACCCGCATCAGCGGGACCCACTCTGCCAGTGCAATGCTCAGGCCCGGCAGGATAAAGGATTTGAGGTTAGCCAAGGGCGCCTGGCTCAGGGGGACATAACCGGTGGCCGGCAGCCAGTTCAGTTTCACCGCAAACACATAAATAAAGACCAGGGCTGTGATAAAGACCGGGGTGGACATGAAAACAAAAGCAGCAGACCCCAAAAAGGTGTCAAACCGGGAATGGGCCCTGTAAGCGCATGCAATGCCCAGTGGAAGGGCAAGCAAAAGGGCAAGCACCTGGGCAATGACCATGAGTTCAATGGTCACGGGCAGCCGCTCCATAAGTGAGTCCCACACCACTTCCCCGGTCCTGTGGGAGACACCCAGATCCCCTTGGCAGACGTTCTTCAGCCAGATCCCATACCGGATCAGCAGGGGACGGTTCAATCCCAGGTCTTCCCGGATGGCATTGATGTCTGCCATGCCGGCGGTCTCCCCGGCCACCTCATAGGCTGCGTCCCCGGGCAGCAGATCCACCATGAAAAATGTGGTGCCGGTGACAAAGAGGATCACCAGAAGGATCTTGACCATTTTCTGTGTGATGTGGTTCATTTGCCCGCATGTCCTTTGACGTTTTGGGTATAGGCCCCATGCCCGGACAGGAGGAAATTAAGACCCGCCCCTGCCATGATCACAGCGGTGGCCAGAAAGGCGGCACGGTTTCCCACCAGGCTGATAAGCCCGCCGCAGAGCATGGGGCCCAGCATCATCCCGAGATTGTCCCCTGCTGCCATCAATGAGACCACCCTGCCCATGGACGCCTGTTTTTTCCCGCTGATCACGGCAATTGCAATGAGGCAGGGGAGTATCACAGCGCTGCCAAGGCCGATACAGAGGCTGATCAGATAAAAATCAGCGCCTGCCCGTACAAAGGCAAAAAGAATCATGGCTGAAACGAGAAGCAAGCTGCCCAAAGCGCAGAGCTTTGGTTTGTCAATTTTATCGGCTAATTTGCCGGCCAGGGGCAGGCAGAGGGCACCGGCAAAGGTGCCCATGGTGATAATCATTCCGATTTCCATACCGGACATACCCAATTCCGTCTCTCCCACAAGGGGGCAGAATGCCCAGAACACACCAATGCACATATACAGGGCGATGCGGAGCAAAAAGACGTGCATCAGGGCCTTGTCCAGAAGCAGCCGGGCAAACATGCCGGTTTCCTGAGGGATCGGCTGCGCATCGTCCCCTTCAGATGCCGGGGGATCTGACGGAAGGAAAAAAAGGCAGATACAGAGACCGGCCAGGCAGAGAACGGACCGGGTGGCAAAGGCTGCATCCATACCCCACCCATCCTTGATCACCCCGGCGCAGACCGGTCCCAGGCCGAATCCAACCCAGCCGGCTGTATTAAGGCTCCCCATGGCAAATGCTTCCCTGCCTTTTTGGGTCATCTGCCCGGCATAGGCCTGGGATACCGGCCCCACCATGGATCCCCCCATGCCCTGGCAGGCCCTCACCCCAATCAAAAGGAGAATGGAATTGGCAGCCATAAACCCCAGGGAGGTGAATACTCCTATGAAAAGTCCCAGGGCAATAAAGGGTTTTCTTCCCTTTTGGTCTGACAGGCGCCCCACCATTGGATGGCATGCCATCATGCAGATGGAGGCAATTCCAAAGACAATGCCAATGGAAAAGGGGGTGCCGCCCAGGGCATGGGCATACCCGGACAGCAGCGGCACCACCATGCCCATGCTGAACGCGCCAATAAACAAAATGGCGTATAAAGTTAGGAAAATCTGCCGGTTCATGAATCTGCTCCAGAGGATAGCGGCTCTGCTCCGGGTCCGGACAGGGGATGAACAGCAATATCGCCCACATGATTTTTCCAGGCCTGGTATCCACTGTTCTCAAGCACGGTCACAGCCTGGTCAATAAATCCGTCCCTGTCCATTTGCTGCCATATAACGGCATTTTTTCTTATATATTCAGCCTGGGGCATCTCTTCTGACATCATCTGCAGAAATCCGTCAGACCGCCGCCTGCAGACCTCGTGGTCCTCCAGATACTGGTCAAGGGTCCTGTAAAATTCCTTTTGAAAGGCACGATCAGACCGGATGACGCCCATGAGCCGGGATAAAAGCCGGGATTCCGGATCTTTGTCGTGGAGGGTAAACCAGGCCATAAAACAAAAGGGGCTTAAGTTGTCCGGACTAAAGGCAAATTCCCTGCAGTCCAGGTTCCGGCCGTTCTTTTTATGGACCCAGTACCGGGACTGAATGGAAAGGCCGTTGGTACCGGTAATCATGATACCGCTGTCTTTCAGCAGTTTTCCTGACCGGGCTGTCATCTCCTGCCGGACCGGTTCCGGAAAATAGACATGGACGTTCATACAGCGGATTACATCAGCCTCTGGCAGTCCTGTATCTGAGATGTCCGCCTGGATAAAGGAGAGGTTCTCTGTTTCAAAGTCTTTCACATGATCCCGGATCAGGCGGCAGCCGTTTTTTTCAATGGTCCGGTTTTCAGGAAACCCCTTTGGACCGGACTTGGGGTTCATGGTGGAAAACAACTCATTAAAATATCGCCTTGTTTTTTCAGGATCTTGGATCAGGCTTCTGCCGGCGGGCGGGCCAAAGGACTGGAAGTATTGGAATTCACCTGCCTCATTAAAGCAGGCATAATATCCCTCCTGAGTATAGAGGATATAGAAGGGAAAGGAGCGGTCCACCCCCTTCACCTGCCAGAGGGGCAGCTGTTTTGCGGTGTCACCCGTGGTCACAGGGGGAAACCCGCACCCCAGATCCAGAAAGGTCGGCCTGTTTTTTTCATCAAACCGATTCATCCCTTTGATGTAAAGATCCAGTTTATGGTGGCGGCGGGGCAGGGTAATGGGCGGTATGCAGCCGCCCCAGGCCCGGGGCAGCATGTTTTTGATGGAGGAGAGCCACCGGATGAAAATGGGGGTAATATCTGTGGCCGGATATCGGGCTTCCTTCATAAGGGGAAAAAAACGATATATAAACTGCCTTGACTCATCAGGCTCTTCTGCCATGCTGATGGCTTCTCCCAGTTCCTTTGGCAATGCCTGCCCCAGATGAGTCTTGACCAGTGCGTTAAACGAGCCTTTTTCACAGGTCTGCATGGGCACCTCCTTTACAGGGACTGGTCCAGCCAGGCATTCTGGAGTTTGAGTCCGTCTTCCCCGTGCTTGGGCAGGTTAAGATTTTTAATATGGTTTTTGTAGAACAGGTGATAGGTTCGTCCGAAGATGAAGATAAAGGGAACGTCGGTATTGGCTTTACGGGCAATGCGGCACATGAGCGCTTCCCTTTGCTTCGGGTCAACGGCCATTTTCAATTCCATGAGCAGTTTGTCCATTTGGGGGTCATTGTATCCGGACATGTTCCAGGGGCTTTTGGAGTGGAGAATGGCTGTGGTGATGGGCCCCATATCTGCATTGCCCGGGATAAGCCATGAAGACATATCATACTGCTTGCTTACCAGACGCTTGACAATGCCGGGAAAATCCGAAGGCACTGGATTGATCTTCACATTGATCTGTTTCATCAATTGCTGGACAATGATTCCTGCCTCCTTTCCCCTGTTGGTTGCCGTGTGAACATATTCCAGTTCCACAGGTTTCCCGTAGGCTGAAATGAGCTGGGAGGCCTTTTGAATATCATTGGAAGGATATCCCACATCCTCACAGCCGATGGCATCCCCGAACCAGTGCTGGGTAAAAGGCATAATGTTTTTAAAGCTCATGGCCAGGTATTTTTCCTGATCCCAGGCCAGTGCCAAAGCCCTGCGGACCCGGACATCGTCCAAGGGCGGCTTTCTTGTGTTCAGCACAAAGATCCCGGCACCTCGGAAAACCATCAGGTGCTTGCTGAATTCCGGGTTGTTTCCCAGTTTTTTGACATGAGCAGGCCTGTCCGTAATCATGATGTCAGCCTGGCCCGAGGCAAGGGCTGCATAACGGGCACCGTGATCCAGTATGGGTTTGTAAACGATTTCGTCCAGATAGGGTTTGCCCTGTTGCCAATATTCAAGGTTTTTTACCACCCGCATATGGCTTCCCCGTTTCCATTCTTTAAAAATAAAGGGACCGGTACCCACAGGGGAGAGGTTCTGAATATCGTTGTCAACGGCTGTTGGAGAAGGGATCAGGGATGAAAACCCGGTGGGGTTGGTGATAAAAGAGGTAAAGGGTGCCCAAGGGTGCTTGAGACGGAATGTCACCTCAAACTCCCCTGTTTTTTCAACGGATTCAACTGGCCTGATCAGCAGCAGTCCACGAAACCGGTTTTTGGGATTTAAGAGTCTATTCCAGTGAGAGACCACTGCATCGGCGTTAAACGGGGTGCCGTCGTGGAATTTGACCCCCTGGCGCAGGGTGATGGTCCATGTTTTTCCATCCTCGGACTGGTCTGCAGACAGACCCAGAACCGGCAGCAGCTCTCCGTTTTCCCCCTTGTCAAACAGCCGTTCCATTACCAGGCGGGACATGGCCCGTGCGCTGCCCATAAGTGATCTTGTCTTTATGGCGTCAAAGCCCAATCCTTCGGTTTCTCCGGCCAAGGTGATCCGGCCCCCGTATTGGGGGCCTGCTGCCGTGGCCGGATGGGTGAAAGCGATACTCATGCCGAGGGATAAGGATATGAAAATATACAGAAAATGGTAAAGAGACAAATGACAAATGATGGATCTGATCGTTTTCATGCGCGTACTCCTCCTTTGAGCGGCTTGGATACCACCCTATTGCACTGATTAAAAAGCCTGCGCGCTGACAATCAAAAGTATGGTTCAACCATACGGTTATTTATTTTCCTGTTGCAGTTTTTTCACCTGTTCAAAGAATGAATTGATCTCTTTATCCAGAAACGCGATGTTGCTGTCTTCTAAAGTGTAGGTCTTTTTAAAGCCTTCCAGGATGGCCTTGCTGGCAGCTGTTATCAGGTTTTCGATCATGCCCTCGGCCTGTAAAAATTTCCCCCGTTTGTCCAGCACAGCCGTGGCCACGCCGTGGGTCATCATGGCCCTGGAATACCGAATCAGAAACCGTTGTTCCGCTTCAAGGTCTTTTAAGTCTTGGTAATCCTCAAGGGATTCCACCAGGCTCTGCCAGTGTTTCCAGAGCATTTTGCTTTGAAGCTCCACGTTCCTACCGTCAAACATGGCGTAGAACAGATGCGTGTGCTCCATTGCAAACCGGATATACCCCATGGACTGATCCACCCAGACATCGCCGGTATAGTTTTTTTTCTCGTAAGCCATGAGGATTTCCCATCCCTTCTTAGTGACGGCATCCTTGAGGCTGTCCAGGTTCTCAAAGTAAGAATAGACCGGCATGGTGGAACTGCCGATCTTTTTGGCAACAGCTGTTACGGAAAGCCCTTCCCAGCCCTTTTCCCGGACCAGTTCCCAAGCCGCGTCAACGATCTCTTCCGCAGTGAATTGTACTTTTCTTGGCATGTATTTTCCTTAGCGATTTATAATATAAAGACTTTATATAACGAGTCTATTTAAAAAGGCAAGAAGTTTTTTTGTGTTTAATTTCAAAGTCTTAAATCCTGGGAAAACAAAGATACTGCCCGGCCAGGACCGCGCAAGGGATTGAAAATATCAGGCAGGGTAAAACGCAGTGGTGGCAGGATACGGGATGCAGTTTCAGAGTGAACAAATATACTTCGATCATAAATCGTCAATCCTTAATTACCCGTTGAACCTGCCAGCAATCAATGTGGAAATAAAAAAAATAAAATTCACCATTACAATGGTGGCACCTGATGGGTAATTCATAATATACGAAGCAAAGATCCCGACAACTACGGAAACGGTCGCGTATATTCCTGCTACGGCAATCGTTGTTCGAAAACTCTTCGTGACCTGCAATGCCGTAATTGCGGGTAAAATGATTAGGCTTGAGACAAGCATTGTACCGACAATTTTGATACCCAAGACGACAATCAGAGAAGTTAAAACAATAAGAATCCTGTTCACAGCTTTAACTTTTATCTTAGATACCTGGGCATATTCTTCATCAAAAGTAGTCGCAAACAAATCATGATAAAAAAGAATCGTGACCAAAACGACCATTACTGAAATGCCTCCGGTTATCCACACCTCAATCCGACTCACTGAAAGTATATTGCCAAAGAGATAACTAAAAAGATCGACATTAAATCCGCCGGCTGTTGACGCAATAATCACGCCTAAGGCAATGCCAAATGATGAAACAAGACCAATAGCCGCATCGCCATAAACGTGTGCTTTCTCTTTCAATTGTAAAATCGCTAAAGAGGCCACTGTAACCAGTGGTATAGAAACGATCATTGGTTGAGCGCCTAACAAAAGCGCAATGGCAACGGTTGCGAAACTGACATGCGCAAGCCCGTCACCGATAAGGGAGAACCTACGCAGAACTAAAAAAACACCCAGAAACGAACATCCCAAAGCCATGAAACAACCGGCAATCACTGCCCGTTGAATAAAAGCGAATTGTAAGGCTTCAGTAATCTGTCCAATTATACCGCTCATATGGAACTTTCTCGATCAATTTTGCCTGTGATGTATAAAATGTTGCTCTCCTTTAAAATTGTCTGCCATACCCTTTGATGTATAAAATTCCTCAAACGATCCGTAAAAAATAAGGCGCTGATCAAGATATAAGAGCTTTGAGGCGTATGTGCTTACAGATCCTATCTCATGGGAGATAATGAGAACCGTAACCCCATGCGTTTTGTGTAAATCTGACAGCGTTGCATAGAACGCTTCCCGTGACTGTGGATCAAGAGCGACAGTTGGTTCATCTAAAATGATAAGCTGCGGTTTGTGCACCAATGCACGTGCTAACAAGACACGTTGCTGCTGGCCTCCGGATAGCTTTCCGATTAAGCGATCCGCAAGCGGGACGATGCCTAATAGTTCCATGGCGCTTTCCGCTGCTGTATGATCCTCTTTTGTAAGATATTTGGGAAATTTTTTGCAGCAATAGACGCCTGACACGACGATCTCCCGAACTGTTGCAGGAAATCTCTTATCAAGAAATGATAGTTTTTGAGGAAGATATCCGATATGCTTTGTTTGTATAAATTCAGATAATTTCTTTCCCTGAAATAATATGTCTCCTTCATAGGCAGTAAGACCTAACAGCGCTTTAATAAGCGTTGTTTTTCCTGATCCGTTAGGCCCTACTATGCCCACGTAATCTCCCTCAGTAATGGTGAAAGAAACCTGGGATAGCGCTTCAATACTACCATAACGCACACTAACAGCTTGTGCTTCAATTATACTCACTGACTCTCCAATCCTACTTTTAATTTCTGCAGATTATCATTCATAATATCAAGAAATGTTATTCCCGCTTTAAGCTCATTTTTGCTTACATTATGCGCCCCATGCAAAAGCTCTAAAGTAGCCCCGGTTTCTTCAGCAATAATCCGGGCAACTTTTGGATCTATAAGTTCTTCATAATAAATGTACTTTTGCCCCGAGGCTCGTAAATTTGAAATAAGCTGGGCAATGGCCTTTGGAGACGGCTCTGCATTTGGTGCAAACCCCTCATAAGGTGATTCATGGGTCAATCCATAGCGCTTGGCCAAATAACCGAATGCAAAATGCCCTCCGTAAATTATTGTCTTGTGTTTTGCCGTTGAAAGTATTTTACGAAAACGCGTATCCAACTCAGCTAGTTTTGCTTTGTACGCTGACGCATTATTTTGATAAAAATCTTTGTTGTCCGGATCTCTTTCAACAAAAGCACGGGTGATCGAATCAACCATTTTTTGGGCATGCCCTAAATCTACCCAGATGTGCGGATCTTTTCCGCCATGGTGGTGATGGTGGTGACCTGTGTCAGGCTCTTGAGCGATGGGTTCAATATCATGCCTTTCGGTATCTTTAAAAAAATGCTCATTTGTCTCAAATTCAAAAGGCATATGCTCGGTAAAAAACGTATAAACACCTTCTTTTTCAATAATGATACGGTATTCAGTTATATTCCGATCTGGATCAAAAACTAATTGGTACGCCTTACTTTCGTTTGATGAAAGCGTATCTCCGTGAACCTGTTTAGTGACATCATGTGATTCCATGAGCCCTTCGGCCTTTTCCTCTCGATCCTCAATTGCCGCAACACCATCCAAATTACTCGAAAGAATCACCATCTTCATCTTCGGATCAGCGTAATCCCCATCAACTTTTGCAAATGTCCACGCATATTCACCGGGGGAAAGCCTGAAAGCACCGGCCCATTCAAACGCATGGCCGCCGCCATGAGCATCGGTGTGATGATCGTCATGATCCGCTTCATCCATAAGTTCAATCCCGGTACTTGAATCAACTACAAGGAGATTATCATTGTAAATCCCGCTGAGAATGTCTGAGGCCCATGGCTCCATAAATTCCCCTGTGTAAACAAAAACGTCTGCCTTTTTGATCGTCACGATGTCTTTGGGCGTCGGTGCAAATGAATGTGCCTCAACACCTGGCGGCAGTAAAAGGGTAACGTTCACTTTATCCTTCCCCACCTGTTTTGCAAAATCATAGGTCGGGAACAAAGTAGTCACAACAGTGAGTTTCTCCGGCGTGTTCTGAGCTATCGCGTAGGAGATACAAAAAAGAAAAAAAACGCCCAGGGTTATTGTAATTTTCTTTAGCATGATAACCTCCGTTTAGCATTTAATGTAAAAATGATTTTCGTTGCTCTTTCAAAATATTCAACTACATTGGCGACTGGGTTCATGTGCTGACGAATATTCACTCTTCGGGACGACGTCCGGGCCGTCAGGCCAGACATGCCTTGAACCCCTTGTTCAGAAAATCGCGGTCAAGATTTCGGCCGATAAAGACCAGATTGTTCCGGCGTTCTTCTTCCCAGACCCGGTCAAATTTTCCTTCAAATAACATGTGGACGCCTTGAAATATGAAACGCTCGCTATGATCTTTGATGCTTAAAACACCTTTCATGCGAAAAATATCCTCTCCGTGTGTTGTCAACAAAACCTTCAGCCA